>JAXHUA010000057.1:0-3825 GCA_034189695.1 Chloroflexota bacterium
CGTCATATTGTTGAAGGCTAAGTAAGAAGTTAGGACTCCAGCAAACATGGTTCACAATTTCAGGCGGTCGTTGATTTCTCCGCTCCCCGAAATATTCCAACAATGGCACCAAGAGCGTTATCCCTCGCATACGCAAATGAACATGGGCTGTGCCCGTCAGTATCTATAGAAAAACTGTCCAAACGAAGGCCGGTGCTCCGGGCGACATTGCAGCTTAGTGATATCTCCCTCGCGCTAAGACCGCAGGCATGCTTGTGGCCGATTACCTAATGATGGCCAGGGCGGCTGGGCTGAGCTGGCCTGATGCGGCGGAGCTCAGCGAAACTGAGCTGGAAGCCCGTCTCTTTTCCACGGAGCGTTTGCCGAGCTCGGCCCATCGCCCGCCGCCGGACTGCGAGTATCTCTATGTCGAAAAGCCTCCTCGCGACGCTCAAGAGTGCGCCAAGTCAGCATTGAGACCAGAGATAAAGGGGCATACTATAGGCATGCCCCTATCGCAGGTGTTGCCGGCATCCAGCGGGGATTTAGGCTACTATGCCATCCTCCTTGAGACGAGCTATATCATCCCAGCTATAGCCGATCTCCAGCAGAGCTTCCTCCGTATGTTGACCAAGCTCGGGCGCTGTCGTCCTGATGGAAGCCGGTGTAAGGCTCAGCTTCATAGGAATGGCCACAAAGCTTATGGGGCCAAGTGTGGGATGTTCAAAGGTCTCGAAGCAGTCGGTGGCCCACGCCTGTGGGTCTTTGGCCACGTCTGTGGGCTCCTGTACCGGCGCCCAGATCAGACCATACTCATCCATCCTCTGTTTCCACTCCTCCAGCGTCCGCTTGGCCATGGACTCCTCGACAATTGGGACAAGCTCGCCCTCGTGCTGGAGCCGCGGCAGAAAGGAGTTGAACCTCTCATCGTTCTCGATGTGCTCCAGCTCCAGGGCTTTGCAGAACATTGACCAGTAGGCATCAGGCTGCAGGTGCATCATCATGATCCACTTGCCATCCTTTGTCTGGTAGACATTGGTCATCCCCATCATCTCAGACCTTGTGCGCATAGCGGGATACTGCCCCGTCACTAGGGCACACATGGTATCGATTCCCAGGGTCCAGATGCCGGTGCCGAAGAGGGCGACATCAACCTCTTGCCCGATGCCGGTGCGCTCTCGAACGAACAGCGCCGTATTTATGCCACAGGCTATAGCCAGTGCCGTAATGTGATCGCCCATACCCGGTCTCTGGAACACAGGTGGCCTGCCAGGCTCCCTAACGATCGCCTGTAGTCCAGACCGCGCCCAGAAAGCGGTATAATCGAAGCCGGGCTTTTCCCTATCCGGACCCTTGCGGCCATATCCGGTCAGGCTAGCGAAGATCAGCCTTGAATTGGTCTTGCTCAGCGTCTCGTATTCCAGGTCGTACCGCCGCAACTCGCTGGGCCTCAGGCTGGTAAGGAAAACGTCACACTTCGCTATCAGTTTGTGCAGGGCCTCCTGACCCCCCTTCTTGCTTATGTCTAACGTGACGCTTCTCTTATTGCGATTGTCGAGCTCCCACGGGTAGTTTACGTCCGATACTGGCATCCCCCCGATGACCTTCATGCCCCTCGACCCGTCGCCCCTCACCGGGTGCTCGATTTTGACCACGTCCGCTCCCCAATCACCAAGGATAGCCCCCGCCGATGGGGCCGCAACCCATTGGGCAACCTCGACAACCTTGATCCCTTCGAGCGGAGCAATTTGTGCCCCTTTCTCTTTCTCCTCCACAGCGTCCTCCTTTCACCTTAACCGGGATTTCCCATTTCAATTCGCGATTAGGTATCCTGACCCTCATCGCTCTTGGCTCTTGTCGCTAACAATATGCCCGTGGCATCTGGTTGTCAATCCTAATCTCTGGAGCCCTACGGTAACCCTCAGCGGCTGAACCCGTGCCTTGACCACCCAGAACCTCCTCTCGTAGCACTTGCGTATTTCGGAGTAAACCAGCCACCGTCTCGGAGCAAACCGGCCACCTTGGGATGAGGGGGTAGCGCCGGGCAATAAAAAGCCAATAAGTCACCACATTGTGGCTATTACCCCGGGAATGCCCACCGCTATCTTCTGCCTGGGCTGAGGTAGTGGTATCTCTTGGCGCTTCTTTGCGCCCTGGAGTAATCGTAGAGGGTCATAACGGGGTCTGAGATCTCAGTGGGGGAGGCCCTCCATCCGGCTTCGGTGAGCTGGTAAAAGACCCGCGACGGCGCTGGCGGATACCCGTCCTGGATAGTGGAAGGCTCGGTCTCCCCAGTCTCCTCAACCCATCCCAGGCGCTTCAAGTGCCCGAAGTACCTGGTAAAGCTGGCGTATCTCATCCTGGTCAGCTTGTATGGGATGCGGCTGAGATAATACTGAAGGCGCTCCTCGTATTCTTCCTCGGTGAAAGCAGGCCTGCCCTTCCTTATCCGCTCCTCTTCGACTCGCTCTACCGTGTCCCGGGCCGAGGCCTGGTGGAGAGCAGTCTTGTAGGCGTCGAATATATCGACCATCGGTGCTCCAGCTGATGGATCTATGCCAGAGCTACCCTCTGGGCCATTGCCCTTAAGGAACTCAACAATAAACCATGCGCAGCCGAAGGGTCGAAAGAATCCGCCTCGAGCAGGCCTGAGTGTCGTCACCAGATCAGACCCCCTGTATAGCTACACCTTCGACCAGGACTGGCTGAGGACATCTCCGTCCGCTGCCTCTGTGACGACCTCAGCGACGGCAACGCCGCCGGTATCGTGCGCGATATCGTCCAACACCACCTCACTGCCATCCTCGAGCACAGCGTGCAGGGCGATCCTGCCCCAGTGGGGCCCTGCACCTGCGTTGCCGCCGCAGCAGACTCCCGCCTTGCAGACACGCTGTTGGCACGCCATTGTTGCCTGGTTACCAGGCTCAAGGTAGGATGAGTGGGTGTGCCATATCACCTCGCAGTCGTTGTAGTCCACGAAGTGACGGCGCTGCATCAGTTGGCACAGGACCTTGGGCTTGAACCGAGCCGTGCCCGTATTCTTGACCAACACAGTGCACTTGGTCGTCTCCCCCAGTGCGTACTGGGGCACCTCCTGCGGAGTATACAGCGGCCAGAAAGGAACCGCCTGACCCATGACCATTTCAGCCACCTCCTTCCGTCATTGGACCCATTACCATGCCCATCATCACGACCATGAGCATGAGGCTCATCATCTCCATCATTTGGCTGTCCGCGCCCGGCTCTCCATAGACTTCTGCGACGGGGATACCGGCTGTATCGCCGGCCAGGTCGTCAATTACGATCTCAGTGCCATCCTCAAGGACCCCATGCAGGGCGATCCTGCCCCAGTGAGGCCCTGCACCAGCATTCCCACCACAGCTCGCACCTGCCTCGCAGACTCGCTGCTGGCACATCATAGTGACCTGGTCGCCAGGCTCGAGGAGATCACCGGCGGTGTGCCACACCACCTCGCAGTCGTTGTAGTCCACCCAGTTACGGCGCTGCATGAGCTGGCATAGAACCATCGGCCTGAACGCGACAACGCCGGTGTTCTTCACCACGACAGTGCACTGCGTTATCTCGCCGATGGCGAATACTGGCAGCTCCTCGAGAGGCATGTATGGCAGGTAGACCTGTCCGCTTATCACAGCTTGCTCCAACTCTGGCTCTCTACTACCCCGGCGGGCACCTGCGGGGCGCTGCCAACAGCGTATACATCCTCACCGGACCATATCGCTCCGCCCACGCCCTCGAGCATCAGCTTTGCATCCACCAGCCAGCCATCGGTCCAGCTAGGCGGAACGGAGCACATCACCCTGGTGGTCACCGTCTGCCAGGGATAGG
>JAXHUA010000058.1:0-5257 GCA_034189695.1 Chloroflexota bacterium
AGACCGACTCGCTTGGAATGGCACAGCGCGGCGGGAGCGTGACAAGTCACGTCCGCATGGCGGAGAAGGTTTACTCGCCAATGATTTCTCAAGGCAGTGCCGACTTCCTCATGTCGTATGAGCCGTTGGAGGCGCTGCGGTCCTCGGCAATCCTGAAGGCCGGAGGCGTAGCCATCGTCGACAGCGCCGCGGTCTATCCCCTTTCGGTTACGGTCGGCGGGTACCACTACCCCACTGTCGATGAGGTCAAGGAGTACCTGTCCCACATCACCAGCCAAGCGCATATCCTCCCAGCCATGGAGATGGCCACCGAACTGGGCAACGCGCGGGCATCCAGCGTACTTTGCCTGGGATTTCTATCAGCTTTCCTGGACATACCAGAGTCGATTTGGCTCGATGAAATACGAAGCCACCTGCCGCCGCGAGTGCATGAGGTGAACATTGCCGCCTTTCGGGCCGGCGTCGAGGCGGCCGGGCGAAGACTGAAGGAGGGCAACTAGCCATGTGGGAACCCGATTATGAGAAGATGTCACGCCAGGACTTGAACAATCTGCAACTCGAACGTTTACAGCAACTGGTCAAGACAGCGTACGAGAAGATCCCCTTCTACCGCACCAAGTTCCAGGAGTTGGGGGTAGCCCCGAAGGACATCAAGTCTCTAGACGACGTGGCCAAGCTTCCATTCACCAGCAAGACCGATTTCAGGGACAACTATCCATACGGGATGATGGCCGTGCCACTCTCCGATGTGGTCAGGGTGCATGCTTCGTCTGGCACCACCGGCAAGCCCATAGTGGCTCCGTACACCGCCAAGGACATAGACACCTGGGCGAATCTGATGGCTCGGACTCTGGCAACCGCCGGAGCCCACAGCGGCGACGTGATACAGAACTCCTACGGGTACGGGCTCTTCACCGGCGGCCTGGGCTTCCACTACGGCGCCGAACGGCTCGGCGCCACCGTTGTTCCGATGGCAACTGGGAACACCAAGCGCCAGATTATGCTTCTCCAGGACCTGGGCACCACCGTCCTGACGTCCACTCCATCCTACGCACTGATTGTTGCCGAGACAGCGCGGGAGATGGGTGTTGACATAACCTCGACACAACTGCGGCTGGCAGTTTGCGGCGCGGAGCCCTGGTCTGAGAACATGCGAGCTGAAATCGAGGCCAAGCTTGGCATTACCGCCATTGACATATACGGCCTGACGGAGGTGATGGGGCCAGGAGTGAGTTGCGAGTGCCCCTGCAAGTCGGGTATGCATATCTGGGAAGACCACTTCCTTGCAGAGGTTGTCGATCCATCATCCGGCGAGCCGCTGCCATATGGCCAGCACGGCGAGCTGGTACTGACTACACTGACCAAGGAAGCTCTGCCAGTCATCCGCTTCAGGACCCATGACATAGTCAGGCTGCACCCCGAGACGTGTGACTGCGGCCGGACGATGGTCCGCATGTCGAAGGTCCGCGGGCGCACCGATGACATGCTCATCGTCCGCGGAGTGAATGTGTTTCCCACACAGATCGAGACCGTGCTGCTGTCGGTGGAGGGGGTGGAGCCTCACTACCAGATGATCGTCGACCGCGAACGCCACATGGACGAACTGGAGATATGGGTTGAGGTGTCGGAAGCCGTCTTCAGCGATGTAATGAGCAGCCTGGAGGACCTGGAGAGAAGGGTGCGCGCGGAGATGGACAGCATCCTCGGTATCTCAGCCAAGATCAAGCTGGTCGAGCCAAAGACCATCGCTCGCACTGAGGGCAAAGCCAAGCGTGTGGTAGACCGGCGTGAGCTCTAGCTCCGCAGAACGGTGTGCGGGTTGTGACAGGAAGGAGAACAGATGAAGACTAAGCAGGTGTCCGTATTCGTTAGCAATGAGCCCGGCCGTCTGGTCGGTATGCTCAAGCCACTTTCCGAGAACGGTATCAACATCCACGCGCTGTCGGTCGCCGATTCAACCGATTTCGGGATTGTGCGAATGGTGGTTTCTGATACTGAGGCAGCGGTGAAAGCTCTTCATCAGGCCGAGTACACTGTGCGAGTCAACGAGGTCCTCCAATATGAGATGCCAAACGTGCCCGGCGGGTTGCTCACAGCAGTGGTGGAACCGTTGGCGGATGCAGGCATCAACGTGGAGTACTTCTACGCATTCACCGAGAGCGATGTCGGCAAGGCCAGAGTGGTTCTCAAGGTCAACGACGTCGACGCAGCGGAGAGGGTGCTCCGCACAAGCTGAAGCCTCGATTCAAGTGCCGATGCCTCTCAGCTATGCCGCTCTCTCGAAGGAGGCCCATTGAGCATCTCGCGCAATGTCCGCGATGCAATGGAGCGTGGGTCCTGGATCCGACGCATGTTCGAGGAGGGCATCGCCCTCAGGAAACAGTACGGCGAACAGGGAGTCTTCGACCTGACCCTCGGCAATCCGGTAGTCGAGCCTCCGAAGACCTTCAAAGAAGAGCTCAGGAAATGGGCTGACTCCACAGTGTCTGGCTTGCATCGCTATATGCCCAACGCCGGCTATCCCGAGACCCGCGCCGCAGTGGCCGAGGCGCTTTCGAGCGAGACAGGCCTCGCCGTGGAGGCGGAGCACATAGTGATGACCGTTGGCGCCGCTGGAGGGCTCAACATCGTCTTGAAAGCCATTCTCAATGCAGGCGACGAGGTCATAATATGGGCACCATACTTCGTGGAGTACCTCTTCTATGTCGACAATCACGGTGGTGTCAGCAGCGTGGCCCAGACCGATGAGCATTTCCTGCCGACCATCGCCGCTCTTGAAGGAGCGCTCACCCCTCGAACCAGGGCAGTCATAGTCAACTCTCCGAACAACCCGACGGGGGTGCTCTATTCAAGTGAACTGCTCACGGAAATGGCGGCAATGCTCGCCGACAAAGAAGCCGAATTCGGCACCACCATATACCTCATCTCAGACGAGCCATACCGCAAGCTGACGTACGACGGCGCCGTGTGCCCATTCGTATTTCATCACTATCCTCGCAGCATAGTAGTCAATTCCCATTCGAAGGACCTGGCGCTGCCCGGCGAACGCATCGGGTACGTGGCGGTCAGCCCTCGTCTGGAGAAGGCGCGGGAGCTGGTGGACGCACTTGTCTTCTGCAATCGAACGCTGGGATTCGTCAACGCACCAGCACTCATGCAACACATAGTGGCCAGCCTGCAACGAGCCAGCGTTGACGTCGCCGACTACCAGCGCAAGAGGGACTATCTGCACAGGTCGCTGACCGATATGGGCTATTCAGTGGTGCTGCCCCAGGGTGCGTTCTATATGTTCCCCCGGTCGCCTGTCTCAGACGAGATGGACTTCATCGGCGAACTGAGGAAGCACAATGTGCTTGCGGTACCAGGCAGGGGCTTTGGCCGCAACGGCTTCATACGCATATCCTTCTGCACAGACGATAGGACAATTGAGGGAGCTCTGCCCGGGTTCAGGAAGGTAGCGCAGCACTACGGTCTGCTCAGCTAGGACCAATCAGAGGACGGCTCCGAGACTGCGGCATCACTGGCACATCCCCATTTGGCCATACTCATTCATTTGGCGGAGGGTAGATTAGACATGATAGTGGAAATGAAGACCGGCGCCACGAATGACGATGTCCGCCGCGTGGTGGAGAGAGCGGAGAGTCTCGGACTCGAAATCCAGATGAACTACGGCACAAACAAGACAGTCGTTGCCATACTCGGGAGCATCACCGGGCAACTCCCTGCTGACACCTTCGCCGTTCTTCCAAATGTCGAGAACGTCGTCCGCATAATGAAACCCTACAAGCTGGCCTCTCGCGACTTCAGGCTTGAGGACAGCGTAGTCACCGTGGGCGATCTGCAGATTGGAGGGCGACAGCTCGTGGTTATGGCTGGGCCCTGCGCCGTTGAGAGCCGGGAGCAGTTGATGGCAACGGCGATGGCGGTGAAGAAAGCCGGCGCCAGCGTTGTGCGGGGCGGCGCCTTCAAGCCGCGCACCTCACCGTTCAGTTTCCAGGGGCTGCGAAAAGCTGGCCTTGAACTCCTTGCTGAGGTGCAGACCACTGCTGGTATACCTGTGGTCACTGAGGTGGTGGATTCGAGCCAGGTCGGCATGGTGTCACAGCATGCGGCGATCCTTCAGGTGGGCGCGCGGAACATGCAGAACTTCAGCCTGCTCCAGAGGATCGGAAAGAGCAAACGTCCCGTGGTACTGAAGAGGGGATACTCAGCGACGGTGGCTGAGTGGCTCACCGCTGCCGATTACCTGCTGGCCGAGGGAAACGAGCAGGTCATTCTGTGCGAGCGGGGCATCCGCGCCTTCGAAGACAGCGTGCGGTTCTCACTGGACATAAGCTCGATAGCCGTCGTCAAGAAGTCCAGCCATCTGCCGGTTATCGTTGACCCCAGTCACGCGGCCGGCCACCGCGACCTCGTGCCGGCGCTGGCCAGAGCAGCCGTTGCTGCCGGCGCTGATGGGCTGCTCATCGAAGTCCACCCGAACCCCGAGGAAGCGCTCGTGGACGGTCTCCAGTCCCTCGCCATCCCGGATTTCGAGGCGCTCATGAACGCCCTGAGGCCCATAGCTGAGTCCGTGGGCCGGAAGATCTGAAACCCAGAGCAGAGGCTGAGACCGTACTCCATAGGGAGGCTATCATGGATACTGATTGGGCCGCAGTCAAGGAACGCTTCGACTCATCCCCTTACGCCGTGCTTCTGGGCATGAAGCTGGTAGAACTGACCACCGGATATGCCAAGGTGGAACTGCAACTCAGGGATGAATTCAACAACTGGGACGGCAGGCCGCAGGGGGGGCTGATTATCTCGCTGCTCGACCAGGCCTTTGGGGCTGCACTCAACACGCTGGAGCGCGTCTACGTCGCCGTCCAGCTCAATGTCAACTTCGTTGCCCCGGCGACAGGGAGCACCCTGTACGCCGAATCGACGGTCCTGCATCGTGGGAAGAGCCTGGGCGTTTCGGAGATGACAGTCACCGATTCCAACGGCAGACTGGTGGCTCGCGGCCTGGGGACGACTCTCGGCATAGGCGAGAGAGGGGAGCCCTCTGACGCCAGACAGAAGTAGCTGCCGGCGAATCCGACAACCGGGATTCTCCACCACCGATGAGCCCCAAGCCAGGCGCATCCTGCGTCGGGCGCGTGTTGCGTCAATAGGAAGTGTTACCGAACGGTGGTTGGTTGCCTCATAAATGAGGTTACCGAAGCCTCCTTTCCTTGGGCATGCTCAGCCATGGCCCATAGTGTTTCCAGTTGACGGT
>JAXHUA010000059.1:0-5701 GCA_034189695.1 Chloroflexota bacterium
CGACGACCAGTGCAGCGAGGGCGACTGTCTTCCACTTGCCCCTCAGGGCACTCAGCTTCATGACCCCTCTTCTCCTGCTACCAGACTGCGGGCGCGTATCAGCAGCACTGCAAACAGGAACAGGAGGGCGATGGCGTCCTTGTACGCGGAGGAGATGTAGCCTGCTGCGAAGGACTCCGCGAGTCCCAGCCCAAGTCCTCCAAGTAGAACGCCCCACACGCCAGTGAAGCCTCCCATGGCGGCTGCGACGAAGCCCTTCAGTCCCAGCATTACGCCCATGTCGTGGGAGGCGAAACTGAGCGGAGCCATCACGAGCCCGCCTATGGCCCCCAGCGCCGCCGCGAGTCCGAAGCTGATGAGCGACATACGCCGGGCGTCGATGCCCACCAGGGCAGCCGCCCGTCTGTTTATGGCGGCTGCCTTGAGGGCCTTTCCAATAAGCGTCCGGTTCAGCAGCACATACACACCCGCCATCAGTACCAACGTCACTCCGATGACCCACAGGCTCTGGGGCTGGATGTATGCCCCGAGGAAGCGGAGCGACTGTTCACCTGTAAAGGCGGGAAGCGGTACTGCATCCCTTCCCCAGTACAGCCCGGCAAGCGCCCGTATGAACAGGGTGCCACCGATGGTGATGATGATGAGGCCGATAGTGGACGCCCGCCGGGCAGGCTGAATGGCTACGAGGTTGAAGACAATCCCAACAACGGTAACCAGCACCACCGAGATGACGACCGCCGCAGCCAGGGGCAACCCCAGGCCCAGCAGGCTGAAGCCGATCATCGCGCCCAGCATGACGAACTCACCCTGGGCGAAGTTAATGATGCCGGTGACCGAATAGATGATGGTGAACCCGAGACCGACGATGGCATAGATACTGCCCATCGTGATTCCGGACACGATGTACTGGACGAGTTGTGAAGTCACCATCCAATCGTTCGGCGGCAATGGACCGTCGTGCGGTCCTCAAAGCCTAGTCCTGCAACCAAACCCACTCGCCGTCGACGACCTCAATAAGGACAAAAGCACCTGCGGAGAGTCCATTGTGGTCGGTGGCGGACATGTTGAATACGCCTCCTGTGCCAGGGAACTCGGTGATGTTCTCGAGCGCGTCCCTGATGGCGGCACTGTCAGGCCCCACTTCTTCCAGCGCACTGACCAGCATCATGATGGCGTCGTAAGCGTGACCGCCGAAGGTGTTGGTTGTGCCCTCACCGTACAGAGCCTCGAAGCCCTCCTTGTAGCTGACCAGGACTTCCTTCTGAGGGTCGGTGTCGGGGAGCTGGTCGGCAACCAGGAGCTTGCCGGCTGGGAAGATAACGCCATTCGCCGCATCCCCCGCCAGGTCGATGAACTGCTTGTTGGCTATGCCGTGGCTGTTCAGTAGTGGCAGGTCCATTCCCAGTGCCTGCATGTTCTGGGCGATGACTGATGGTCCGGGATTGGTTCCCCAGCATATGACTGCTTCTGCCTCGGTACCTCTTATGCTGGTGAGCTGGCTGGTCATGTCCGTGTCCTGGGTGCCGAACTTTTCGTCAGCCACGATCGTCATGTCCCAGTCATCAGCCAGCGCGACAAGCTGCTCTCGGCCTGTCGAACCATATCCGCCTGAGTCGGTTATCAGAGCTATCTTGCTTATGCCCTGATCGGTCAGGTATGCGTAGATTTCGCCAACCGCAAGCGTATCTGACTGCGGTGTCTTGAAAACCCAGTAGCGTTCATCCACCGGCTCCACAATCTTGGAAGAGGCGGCACAGGATACCAGCGGTACCTCTGCTTGAGTGATGGTATCAAGAATGGCCAGGCTCTCCCCGGATGAGCTTGGGCCGATGACCGCCAGGACTCCATCCTGCTCAATGAGCTTCTTCACCGAGGTGAGGCACTTGGTCTCGTCACTCTCGGTGTCATAGATGATTATGTCTAACTGGTGTCCGTCTATGCCCCCGGCATCATTGATCTGCTGTTCCAGCATCTCAGCTGTCTGCTTCTCAGGTTCCCCCAGGGGTGAGTTGAATCCGGTGACGGCAAAAACAGCGCCAATCTTGTACGTTTCTGCCTCCTCCGTTTCCCCGCCATCGCACGCGGAAAACGCGATCATGCCTGCAAGCATGACCATCGCCAGGAAACAAGCTGCGACCTTTCTCATGTAGTTATCATCCCCCTTTCTCTAGTGTTGAGTTCACTGAGCCCCTGCCACCGTGGGCGCCGCATGGTAGCACAGCGCTTCAAGCGTTGAATTATAGCAAGTTATTGCCCGTAGTGCAATCGCTTTCGACGCAGACACAGCAGTGGCCGGTTCGACCTGGGTCGGAAATTGGCGCCACGCGCGTCGGAACCGGGCGACTGGACCGACGACCGCATGGAGGGTACTTTCTAGCCCCTGACGAGGAAGAGAATACCGGAGACCAGGAAGTAGACCCCGAGGCCGAGAAGGCCCACACCGCACACACCCAGGAGTATCCGGTACACCTTGGTGCTCATGAGTCGCCTTCCCTTTGCCACGAAGAGGGAGACAAGGCTGTACCATCCCAGGTCTGAGGCAATGTGCCCCACGTAGAACAGGGCAACCCCGGCGATTCCCAGCGTGAGCGACCACACCAGATATGTTGTGCCCACCGTCGCCCACCACAGAAGCCAGAACGGGTTGGCGACGCTGAGTACGATCCCGGCGAGAATGAGTCGGCCGGTAGGGAGCTTCCGTTCCAGTCCGGCTCCGGTCGGGAGTTCCTGATGGCGAGATTGACGCAGGAGCGAGAACGCCATCCACACGAGGACCGCCCCGCCGATGACCCCGATAATGCCGGCCACGAGGCTGCTGCCCAGAACCTGACTGAGTCCCCACGCAAGGGCGATGACTAGCAGGAGTTCGACTATTGCGTGGCCCACGATGAGCAGCGGTCCCGCCCAGAATCCACGACGCGCCGCCTCGCTTATGTTGATGGCCAGCAGGGGACCCGGCGTCACAGAACCCGACAAGCCGACGAGGAAAGATGTCCCGAAGATGAAGAGAAGACTAACCGGTGCCACTCCACCTTCCAGTTTCGCACCCTCCCGACCCAAAGTCAACGTGACTCAGGGATGCCTGCCGCAGGCGGCGGCAATCCGACTGCGTCCTGCCCTGCCGGGTGTGGCACCTGGCGGCTGGCGACCATCCCGCCAACCCTGGCTGTGTACATGATGCATGGGGCAGGAACAGGTGTGTCCAGGCGATATCATGGGGAGGCGTTATGTAAACTTGCCAGGGCGAAGCTGCGCCTGGATAGGGCGATACCTCGAGGGGCGATTGGCACGAAGGCACCGGAGCGGGTGGGACATCTGAAGGAGGGATAGGAGTGAGGTATTGGGGGGCGTGTGCATGGCGATGGAGCGGCGACAGGAGGCGCTGCGGGCGCTTCAAAGGCCTATCTGGTCGGACACCTCACGCATTCCCATAATGACGTCGGTGACGAGATCCTTGAGCTCCACCTCGAGCATGGCGACGCCCGTCTCGATGACAGAGCGGTCCACACCGGCAGCGAATGCCTTGTCCTTCCACTTCTTCATGACTGACTTGGCTTCGAGGTCCGCCACGCTCTTCGATGGTCTGACCAGGGCGACCGCGGTGATGAGTCCGGTAAGCTCGTCCACCGCGTACAGCGTTTTCTCCATCTCCGTGACTGGTTCAACGTTGGTGCAGTGGCCCCAGCCGTGCGACACCACCGCCCTGATGTACTCCTCAGGCCAGCCTCGTTCCTCCATTATCTCGCGAGTCTTCTTGCAGTGCTCGTCGGGGAAGCGTTCGTAGTCCAAATCGTGAATCAGGCCAACGATGCCCCACTTGTCCTCTTCCTCGCCTTTCTTCCTCGCCATGTAGCGCATAGCGCCTTCGACGGCATGCGCGTGTTTCAGCAGGCTGTCACTCTCGTTGAACTCCTTGAGGAGGGCCAGCGCCTCTTCGTAGGTGGGTTTGCGTTCTTCCATCTGTCTCCTCTCAACAACAGGTTGCCGTGCCAGCTTCATCCGCGGTCGGGTGTCCGTGCGACCGATGGTGTCCAGGGAACGCCAACGAGAGCCTGGCTGCTTACGCGGTCTACGGGACAGGGCGCAGGAGTATGTCGTCCAGTGGAACCCGTGGGCGTGGTGGTGGGACCTTCTCAGGATACCCGACTGCGACGAGAGCCACCACTACCACGTTCTGCGGCAGACCCAGAAGGCCCTTCACCGCAGCATGGTCGGTTATGGCCCCAACCCAGCACGAGCCCAACCCAAGCGCTGTGGCCATAAGCACCAGGTGTTCGACGGCGATATAGGTGTTCGCGGTGGCTGGGGCGACGACAGTCTGGAGGTCGGGGTCGGGGACGGAATCCAGAGAGTCCCGAAAGGCAGGATCGCTATACCGGCTCAGTGCCACAGCGAACGCACCGGACATCTGCACCCCGAAGTCTATGAATTCCTGGGTGCGGCGGCGCGACGCCTCTGACGAGTATGCTGTGAGGTCGGCGCAGGCGACGACCACTGCTGGCGCCTCCTCGATAAATGCCTGGTCCAGGCATAGCTCGCGCAGACGTTTCCTCTCTGCGCTGTCGGTTACCACCACGAATCGCCATGGCTGGCGATTACTGCCAGACGGCGCAAGGCGAGCGGCCTCCAGCATCTGGAGTATCATCTCTCGGGGTACCGGGTCGCTCTTGAACCTGCGGATGCTACGGCGCTGCTCAATGGCTTCGGCTACGGTCAGCATTTGACATCTCCCTCGCCCTGGTCATATTCACGAGATCCCAAGCGATTGCCTGCGGAGCTCAAGTGATTGTCGTCGCTCCCCGCTCGGTCCTGAGGCAATGCGGGCCGGCACTGGATCCCCTACCATGCAGCCCAGGCGTCTCTGCGATCTCAGTCGAAGCCGCACCACATGGTCAGGTTATCTACTGCCTCGCGCTCGGTCTCAAGCTTGTTTGCCGGGTAGTCCCAATCCGGGTAACCTATGGCGATGCTGGTAACGATCCGCTTGGACTCTGGTAGCCCGGCGTGCTTTCGTATCACGTCGGGGAAGTGTACTCCCTGACCCTCTATACAGGTTCCGAGGCCGTACTTGATAGCGGCGAGGCATATCGTCTGGGAAACACAGCCCGTATCGAACAGAGGCCGCGATTCGGACAGGGACCTGTCGACATAGACAATGATAGCGGCAGGTGCGTCGAAGAACCGCACCCCCCGCTGCGCCCATTCCGCCCTCTTCTGTCTGTCCTTCCTGGCTATCCCCATGAGACGGAATATCTGCTTGGCCAGCTCAACTTGCCGTTGCCTGTAGGCGCCGTGCCACGGCTCGCTCTGCAAATCGGGATCCGGCTCGGTATTGGACAGCAGCCTGTCGACGTTGTCCTGCTTGATACGCTCCAGTACGTCTCCCGTGACAACGGCGAACTCCCAGGGCTGCGCGTTGACGCTGGAAGGCGCTCGCACCGCAATCTCCAGTATCTTCTTGATCAGGGCCTTGGGAACCGGATCAGGCTTGAAGCCCCTTACGCTCTTGCGCTGTCGTATTGCCTCGACTACATCCATGCTCTGTCTTGTTGCCTCCTTCGTTGGTCTGCCGCTTTCATACAACATCGGTGAATCTCGTGTCAACACTGAGGTCTTGCCGATGGGGTCGTCCTCGGCACGTTGCCCGCCGCGCGATCGGCGTGGCATGTATGTGGTCGGGGAGCCTGTCCTCATTGAGCTG
>JAXHUA010000006.1:0-5855 GCA_034189695.1 Chloroflexota bacterium
GGCAGGCAAGTCAGGGAATGCCTTCCTCTACCTCTACGAGAAGGACGCCGACTACGAGTTTGTGTGGGACGGTGCGTGGGGCAAGTTGAAATACACGCAGGCGGCACCCACCTTTGATTTCGTGTTCAACGGGCACGGGCTGACGGTCGGCGAGGAATACACCCTCATCTACTTCCCTGACTACGAGGGGAACCCGTGGCCACGGGAGGGAATCGTGTGCCTGGCCAGCGGAAAGGCCAACGACGGGGGCAACATCCACCTCAGAAGCTCGGGGGACCTTGGCTCGAATCTGCCCATGGCCGGCGACATCAATGAGGGCGCCAAGATATGGCTGGTGCTGTCGGCGGATATCGATTGCGAAAACCGCACTATGTCCGGCTGGAACAACACCGAGTACCTCTTCGAGCATCACCTCATTACCTATACCGATACGGACGCGCAGTAGGGTCCCCCCCTACTGACGAGGGGAGCCATGGCGGGTGGCTCCCCTCATCTTTTCCACGACCCCTTGCGGGGCCCTCTCACGGGCCAAAGCCCGCCGCCAAGTATGGCTGTTCTGGGGACACAACCGTGTCACGCGCCGGCTTCGGTGCGCTGTCCTTCCCAACCTCACATCACCACTGGCGTGACCGCGTCGATTGAATCAGGACACCAGCGCTGCTACAATAGGGTGTCACCACTAGCGGAGTGATTTCGTGAATACGGCGTTGTCGGACGCTTTGAACCGCATTTTCTGCCCTCGTTCAGTAGCCGTTGTCGGCGCATCCTCCACACCCAGCAAATGGGGATTCCGCATCTTCAACAGGCTTCTCAGTTCCGCCCCCGGGGCGGCGGTCTACCCCATCAATCGCACTGCGGAGAGCGTCCTTGGGCACACGACCTACCGCAGCCTGGCCGCAATCCCGTGCGACGTTGACCTTGCAGTCATCGTCGTTCCTGAGAACGCAGTGCCCGGCGTCATGCAGGAGTGTGCGGACAAGGGCGTCAAAGCGGCCATCGTCATCACCGCCGGCTTCAAAGAGACGGGCGAGGAAGGCCGTCAGCTTGAGGCAGAGGTACTGCGCATTGCCCGCAGCGGCGGCGTTCGTTTCGTCGGACCCAACTGCAACGGGCACTTCAATGCGGCGCTTGACCTGTTCACTCATGGCCCGGCCCAGGTCCGGCCTGGACCTCTGGCACTCATTTCCCAGAGCGGCAACTTCGGTACATACATCCTGGACCGGGGCGTCGAGAAGAAGACCGGCTTCAGCAAGTTCGTCAGCAGCGGCAATGAGGCCGACCTCACCGTCGAGGACTACCTGGAGTACTTCGGCGAGGACGACGAAACGAAGGTGATATGCGCGTATGTCGAGGGAGTAAAGGACGGCAGACGCTTCATCGACCTCGCCAAGCGTATCACCAGGAGTAAGCCTGTGGTGGTGATGAAATCAGGGAGGACGGCGGAGGCGGCCCAGGCGGTGATGTCGCACACCGGCTCGCTTGCCGGCTCCGACGCCGTTCACGATGCGCTCTTTCGCCAGTGCGGCGTGATCAGAGTCGACGAGGTCGACGAGCTGCTCGATGTCGCGCTTGCGCTGGTGAAGCAGCCGCTCCCGCGCGGGAGGAACGTCGGCATTGTCACCTCGGGTGGCGGCTTCGGCGTGGTGGCGACTGACGCTTGCCTGCGCTACGGGCTGAGAGTGCCTCCCCTTGCAGGGGAGATAGTCCAGATGATGGACAAGTACCTGCCCCCTCGCTGGTCCCACTCCAACCCGGTTGACATGGCGGGCGCCACCGAGGGGTCCTACGGCTGCATAGGGACCTTGCTCAAGGCGGACAACATCGACGCCATTCTGGCAATCGGCGCACTTGGCTTTCCCGCGGACTGGCTCGACCGTCGAGGCACGGCGTTGGGTCCGGACAGTCAGGACTACGTGAGAACAGCCATAGAGACCGAAGTGCGATTGGTGGACGGTCTTGTGGAGAGGATCCACAGGCGTCAGAAGCCCCTTATCATAACAACCCCCATCGGCGGTGTGAAATCCCCCGCTCTCGAGAAGCTCGAGGACAACGGCGTGTTCACCTACCGCACCCCGGAAGAGGGGTGCCGGGTGATATCGTACATGGCCAGGTATGCCGAGTACCTGTCCACCGTCCAGACCTTCTAGACTCCCCGAAGACCCGCCTTTCAAACCCTGCACACCCCTGGTCCCGTCGACCCATGCTTCGGAGAGACGCCCCACAGAACCGGGCGCTGTAAAACGGTCACCCTGCACTCCTATTGACATTCGATAACCATACGGCTATAGAGAAACACGGTCATCGACTTCCTGCGATACCGATGAGCTATGACTGACATTGGCGCTGAACTGGGCCACTGGCATGTGCCTCCTCCCCCTGCCCCGTTGGGCCAACGGGAGGAGGGGCCCGGGGCCGAATCGGCCGGCTCGCAGGCCAGAAGAACCCTCGCCGCAGCACGCAGTCGCATCGGGAGAACCGCCATCGAGATAGCCATATCGGACTGGGTCTACGACCTCGTGCGAGCCAACGTCAAGCGGGGGCGGTTCTTTGAACTCAGCGATGTCCTCCGCGCCGGTCGCGCTGACTGCCTCGGCTATGCCCGGCTGTTCTCCGCCGTCGGGCCGCTCTTCGGCGTCGACTTCGGAGTGGTCGAGGTCATCGTGGACAACTCAGGGCGGCACGTCCCACATCATGTAGGTCTGCTCAATCTCTCCAACGGAACGCGCCGTTTCGTTGATGCATGGTACGGCTCGAAGAACGTCGTTCACCGGCGCATAGGGGCATTGGTCGACGGTAAGCCCAGGGACGTTGATGTGGCGGAGCTGGGCGATGCCGAAGTAAGGGGTCTCCCCGACGCTTGCATCGACGCCATCACGCTCTACATACGGAGCAACCGCCTCCTGGAACAGGGAGAGTTCGACCCGGCAATCGAGGGGTATTCCCGCGCCATACGTCTTTACCCCAACAACACCAGGGCGTACTACAACCGGGCGCTGGCCAGAGACAGAAAGGGCGATGTGTCAGGAGCAGAACAGGACTACGCCGAAGCGCTCAAGGACGAGTCGAGACTCGTGAGAGTGCTCGCCACTGTCGAGGAACTGGAGGGTCTGCTGTTGCTGGACGAGAGACGCGTTCCCGAAAGAGAACAGGACATCTATCTCTGGCGAAAAGGATTCAAAACTGGGAAGCCAACGGACTGCGAGGAAATCGCCAGGACAGTCGGCATGTCCACGGCACAGGTGCGACAAATCATCGCCCGTACCGAGCGTCTCCTCGCCGGCTGAGCGCAGACTGTGTGCGTCGAAACGCGGGCTCGCTCGACAGGGAGCGGGGCACCAGAGCCGCCCGGTGGCGAGTAGCGACGTCACGCCGGAGCCCCGCCTCGCGCTACCAGTAGCCATCTTCCCCCTCAACTCCGCCTTCGTCACCTTCCTCACTTTCCTCACCTTCCTCGTCTTCGTCACCGTCAATCTCTTCCGTCGGCGGCGCGAACCAGAGCCAGTAGACCGCCAGCCCCACCATCACCGTTGGCACCAACGCAAGTACCGGCCACCATGCAGCGACGAAAGACCTCCCCTCCGGCTCGACCAGTACGGTGAAATCGCCGAATTGACTCACGCTGCCACAGACGGTCATCGCCCCCTCATTCACCGCTGTTGGGAGGAGCGTCCATGTCCCAGTGGCTTGTTCCCAGGATGCCAGTCTCAATCTCGACGCCTTGTTCTCAGCCGCTCCCAGCACAGTAGCACTGAACTTCATGCACAGGTCCACCGGCTTCACCAGACCCGACGTTGCCGTTATCGAGAAACAGGTGCCGCTTGCGACGCAGCCCTGCGGAGGGCTGGGGCAGGTCGTGAGCGGTACGACGGTGACGGTCGCCTTCTCGCTGAACGCGCCCTCACCAAAGTGTATGTACACCGCACCGTCCGGCGTCTCCACCCATTGCTCGGCCGATCCAACCGTCGCCTTTGCCTGTGAGGCCACAGGGGTCGGAGTCGGGACTGCCGTAGGCGTGGGGGTCGGCGTGGCTGTGGGCGTTGGCGTTGGTGCCGGCGTAGGCGTCAGCGTCGGCGTAGGCGTCAGCGTCGGCGTAGGCGTCAGCGCCGGCGTGGGAGTTGGAGTGGCCGTCGGCGTCGGCGTGGGCACAGCCGTGGGTGTCGCCGTGGGCGTCGGTGTGGGCACAGCCGTGGGTGTCGGCGTGGGCGTCGGAGTAGGTCTCGGCGTAGGCGTAGGCGTGGGTGTGGGCCCAGGAGTGGGCGTGGGAAGCGGTGGTGTGATTGTGAGTGACACCGGCACTGTCCGTGGCGAGTTCGTTGCAGCCGGGTCGCTGATGGTAATGACGGCATCAAGGCTTCCTTCGGCCAGGCCTGAAACCCGGACCGATACATTGACCTGGTCGGTCTCCCCAGTTGAAGTCCCACTTGCAGGGCTGAGAATCAGCCACGTAGCGTCCTCACTCACCGACCACGCCAGGGTCGACCCGCAGCTGTTTGCGATGCTCAGTCCCTTGGCATGCGGGTTTGGCCCGCCAGCGTGAGCACTGAACGTGAGGCTCGCCGGCTCCACCGAGATCGCGGGAGCATTCAGTTGCAGAGTCACGTCAAGGTCGGCCACGGGAAGCCCGTCGCCGTATACCAGAATGGCGGCGGTATGAACGCCGTCCTCAAGGCCCGCGTCCACGATGCATACCTCGACCTCGTCCCACTCCAGCACGGACGCGCCACTGGCCGGGTCCAGTTGAAGCCAGCCGGTTGGCCCGCCTGGTTCGTACTGCACCGCGAGAGACCAATCCAGCGCGTCCTCTTCATGGGTGCCCCGAATGCTCAGCATTTGAGGCGGTGGGTCGCCCGAACAGGTGGCGAAAAGGAAGGTGCTCGGGGCGTACTCTACCTCGGGAGCTATGTGCAGATTGACAGGCAACGTCTGGGAGTGGGGGTTGATCACATCTTCAATCGTGATGTTCCCCGTGTAGCTCCCGGCAGTCAGCCCCGCGATGTCCACACCGAGCGTGACCTCGTTTCTCTCGCCACTGGAAGCACCCGTGCTCGGACTGAGCGCAAGCCAGCCAGCATCGTCCGTGACCTCCCAGGACAGGGTACCCTCGCCGCCGTTCCATATCTCCAGAACCTGTGACGGCGGCGCTACCCCCTCCTCGACGGCTGTGAAATTGAACGCTGCAGGCTCGTAGGCTATGACCGGGTCACCCTGTGCCTCAGAAGAGCACGGTGCGTGAAACAGAGCGACACCCAGGGCAGCCACGAGACAGAGGACCAGTAGACCTGTGGCCTGGGCTTTCGTCGTTTCCACCCTCATTCTCCAGCGATTGCCTGTAGCGTACTTGTCCCTCCGTGCTGTAGCGACCGCCCTATCACCTACTTTCGGTCGACCTCCTCCCTGATTCACCCTGGGAGAAGACCCTAACAACTGGCATCCAGCCAACCGGCGCTCACCCTCATTCGCCCGCGTTTTCAACGCCCCCCCGGCCGTGCA
The DNA here is from genome assembly GCA_034189695.1 of Chloroflexota bacterium. Classification (GTDB taxonomy): domain Bacteria; phylum Chloroflexota; class Dehalococcoidia; order E44-bin15; family E44-bin15; genus JAXHUA01. The sequence continues at coordinate 5,491 of JAXHUA010000006.1, forward strand.
GAAGCCTTGACCTGGTCATCTCTCCAAGCAGTGACCCCACGTGGCGGCAGCGCTCGACCGGCACGGTAGGGACAACATCTGGTGTGAGTACAGGTTTTCGCCGGCCATAATGCAGGCTAATACTGGCGACAATGCTGGTGGTTCCTCGCAATAATACGACTGTAACTCCGGACTTTGGGTGCAGGGCTCAGTTCGGAGTCAGTGTGCCAAGTGCATTAGTAAACAGGTCGACAGCACCAATATGGGAATTGCGACCTGGCATGGTGGACCGGTATGTCGACCACAATTATCCTGGTCGCTTAAAATATCCAGATCGAGTTTGGCAAAGAACTCGGCAGGCATCGCCTGGTGGTGGCTCATCCTGA
>JAXHUA010000060.1:0-10436 GCA_034189695.1 Chloroflexota bacterium
CTCTCCTTCATCACCTCGGTATACTCTGTCACGCTGCCTCTACTCATGCCTCTCATTGGGTAACACCCTTTTTGAGGCAACGATACCCCACTCGGTAACATTTATTATGAGGCAATTCGGATACTTGACAATATCGGGCGATTCTGGTAGACTACATGTCGCCGGCTGGCAGATAGAGTAGCGTTGGAGGTGAAGTATGAAGCTCCACGCACTTCTTGGAGTTTGGCAAGTCGATGGCTAGGGCCCTGCCCCGGGCAGGGCAACGACGACCCCGGCCCCGGCTCGTTGCATAAGGTTTGAGGCGAGTCTCTCAGGAGGATGGAGAGACGCCCAATGCGGTGGTAAACACCGCGAGTGAGTTGGGATCGGGTACAGGGTAGACATGTGAGTGGGGGGCACCACCAAGGTGCTCCCCACTTTTGTGCTGTGCGGTACATGACCCGTTCGGACCCGCCACCACCTCCGCCCCCTGGGTGACGGCCTTCGGTCGCGGCCGCGTCACGACGTGTTGCCATCTTCCCTCCCCCGCGGTGCCCAGAACGCGCATTTGTTGACACGCTGTGCACGCTGTGCTATTGTTGGAACTGACCGACCAGTCGGTCAGTTTGCGCCATGGACAGACCGCTCAGAAGGAAGGATATTCCAGCCCAGCGGCGGGAGCAGATACTGGAGGCGGCCGCCGAGCTCTTCTCCCGTGGCGGCTATCAGGGCGTGACCGTCGATGCCATCGCCGAGCGGGCCGGCGTGAGCAAGGGCAACGTCTACTGGTACTTCAACTCCAAGAGGGAGATACTCAAGTCGCTGGTGGACGACTTCTACCGGCGTCTCGGCGCGCCGCTGGAGGAGATTCTCCAGAGCGACGCGCCTCCCCGCGAGAAGCTGCGTTCCCTTACCACCACCTTCCTGGGGGCCGCCGAGGCCAACAAGGAGGCGATGATGCTCATGCTTCAGATCGCGGCACAGCCGGAGCTTCTGGAGACGGTCCTCGCCGAGGCTTCCGGCTGGTTGAGGGACTACGTCGATACGCTGTCGCGGCTCTTCGCCGAGATGGGTGAGGAGAGGCCGCGGGACGTGGCCAGCGCCTACGTGGCGGTGATGGACGGGCTCATGGGTCACGTGGCGACCGCCTCCGACGTCTACGACACAGCGGGCATCATGGCGGTTCTCGAAGAGCGGTTCATCGACTACAGGAGGCCAGCGGATGATTAGGCTGGCTTCAGGCCGCGCCAACAGCCACATTCTCCAGATGAGGAACGTATCTCGGTTCTACCGCATGGGGAACGTGAAGGTGCGCGCTCTCAAACACGTGTCGCTCGACGTGGCCCGTGGGCAGTTCGTGGTCATTCTGGGGCCCAGCGGCTCGGGCAAGACGACGCTGCTCAATATGGTCGGCGGTCTCGATTCCCCCACGTCGGGGAAGATCAGGGTGGGAGGGACGGTAATCACGTCGCTGGGCGAAGGGGGCCTCACGCTCTACAGGCGTGACCGCATCGGCTTCGTCTTTCAGTTCTTCAATCTGGTGCCAACGTTGACGGCGAGGGAGAACATCGAGTTCGCCGCCGAGCTGGTCCGCCGGCCTCTCGACCCCATGAAGGCCCTCCATGCTGTCGGCCTGAGGAGACGGGCCGACCACTACCCCAGCGAGCTCTCCGGCGGGGAGCAGCAGCGGGTGGCCATCGCCAGGGCGCTGGTGAAGGACCCGCCGATACTGCTCTGCGATGAGCCAACTGGCGAGCTTGATTTCGAGACGGGCAAGCGCATCCTCACCGTTCTACGGAACATCAAAGAGGCCCGGCACAAGACGGTGCTTCTCGTTACCCATAACTCCGCCATTGCCGACATCGCCGACCGCGTCATCCCCCTTCGCAGCGGGGAGATCGTCGATGACCACCGCAATGACTCACCCGTGGCTCCCAAGAGCCTGAGGTGGTAGACGTCGTGAGCATGCTCCATCGCAAGCTCCTCCGTGACCTGTCGGCGTCGAAGTGGTTGTTCGTGGCGGTGACTGCGGTCATCGCTCTGGGCGTGGCGTTCTTCGGCGCCTCCTACCTGGGCTACAGCAACCTGAAGACCTCCTATGACTACACCCATGACACCCTCCGCTTCGCCGATTTCACCGTGAAGGTGGTACAGGCCCCCGGCGATGTGGTCGAGGAGCTTGAGTCGCTCCCTGGCGTCGACGCCGTCAGCGCCAGGCTGAACTACGACATGGCACTCACCCTTCCCGGCGACGAGGAGAAGCGCGTGCTGGCGCGGGTCATATCGCTGCCCTCTGACGCCCGCCCCGCAGTCAACGACGTCAAGGTGGAGGAAGGCCGGTACTTCGAAGCGGGCGAGACCGACGCCATGCTGGTGGAGAACAGCTTCGCCGACTATCACGGGCTCGAGGCGGGGGACACGCTGTATCTCACTGCGGACGGCCAGGAGGTCGCCTTTGCGGTTGCCGGGCTCATCACCAGCCCGGAGTATATCTGGGCGGCGAAGAACCTCCAGGAGGTGTTCACCACCGCTGAGACCTTCGGCGTGCTCTTCGTCGCCCACGAAGCCGTGACCGACCTGATGGGCATTCCCGTCGTCAATGAGTTCTGCTTCCTCGTTGATGAGGATGCCGACCGGGACGCTGTCGTGGATGACGTGGAGGAGCTGCTAGAGCCGTACTACGTCACCGAGATCGTCCCGCGTGAAGAGCAGCCGAGCAACCTGATGCTCTCCCAGGACCTGGAGGGATTCGGAGAGATAGCGGAGGTGTTCCCGCTCCTCTTCCTCATCGTGGGCGCGCTGGCGACTTACATTCTTCTCACCAGGGTCGTGTACCGGCAGAGGGCGCAGGTCGGGCTGATGCGCGCGGTGGGCTACTCCCGGCGCCAGGTGCTCCTTCACTATCTTGGTTTCGCGCTCGTTATCGGCGTTGCGGGAGCCCTGGTGGGCACACTCGCGGGCTACCTCCTGTCCGAGCTCGTGACCAGCCTCTACGTCGGGTTCCTCAACCTTCCCTACATCAGGACGGAGGTGGGCTGGGAGGAATGGGTGGCGATCGAGGAGGGCCTGCTGATCGGCATCCTCCCCTGTGTCGTGGCCGGAATACTGCCCGCCTTCAGCGCCTCCCGTCTGGTTCCCGCCGAGGCGATGCGCACGCCGCCGCCGGCCGCGGGCAGGAAGATACTGCTGGAGCGTCTCTTCCCGTCCATCTCGCACCTGTCCGCCACCTGGAAGGTCCCGCTGCGCAACATCTTCCGCACGCGGCGCCGCAGCCTGTACACCGTCACCGGCATCGCCTTCGGCGTGAGCCTGATGCTGGTGTCGGCCGCCTTCATCGACACCGTGGACTACTTCGTTGGCATGCAGTTCGACGATGTGCAGAGGTACGATGCCCGCATCGACTTCGCTCAACCGCAGCCGCTGGCACTGGTGGACGAGGTCGAGGGATGGACGGAGACAGGCGACGTTGAACCCGTTCTCCAGGTTCCGGTAAGGCTGGATAACGGCTCCGAGAGCGTGACGACGCTCCTGCTGGGGCTGCCGCAGGACGGCGATATGTTCGGCGTCTATTCCACGGAGGGCGACGGGCTTGCCGTGGACGGGGAAGGGGTCTACCTCAGCGAGGGGTTGAGGAAGACGCTGGACGTGGACGTTGGCGACACGGTCGACGTGCGGTCAGCCGCGGCCGTCACCGAGCTTGAAGTGGCCGGCATCGCCAGGCAGTCCATGGGCGCGTACGCCTACTCCAGTCTGGGCCAGGCCCAGTCTGTGGCCGGCGTGGAGGACGTGCTCAACGGCCTCATGGTCGGTGTCGAGCCGCAGTACACCGACTCCGCCGTGCGGGAGCGGGCCTACCAGATGCCCGGGGCGACCTCCGTCGAGCTGACGTCGGAGACCTACGAGATGGTCGAGGAACTGATGGGGTTCATGCGCGGCATGATGTACGTAATGCTTGGCTTCGGAGCAGTCATGGCCTTCGCCATCGTCTTCACCGTCGTGTCCATCAACATCATCGAGCGCAGCCGGGAGATCGCCACCATGCGCACGCTGGGGGAGGGGAAGGGCAGGATCGCGCTGATGATCACGGTGGAGAACCTGCTGGTCGGTCTGGCGGGGCTGATACCGGGCATCCCGCTCGGCTACGCGCTGGCCCTGTCGATCTTCCGACTCGTCGAGACCGACATGTTCTCCCTCACGCTGGCGGTGTTCCCCCGCACCTACATACTGACTGCCGGCATCGTGATACTGATTATGCTCGTGTCCCAGCTTCCAGGGATACGCCAGGTCAACAACCTCAACCTGCCGAGGGTCACTAAGGAACAGGTGACCTAGCGTGTGGCGGCTCTGCCTGAAGCGGCCCCTCCCGCTACCACACCTCGCTGCCGCCGGCGAAGGTGACGGTGAATACCTTTGCCGGGGCGCCCGTCTCCTCCACGTTGGGGACCCGGTTACCCGAGAGGCTGCCGTACCCGGCGGGCACATAGAGCGTGAAGTCGAGCGGCTTCGCCGCGCCGCTCGCCACGTCCGTCATGTAGCGCTGGACACCGCCCGGGTCAGGCTCGAACAAGAGGTTGCCGGTGTACTCCGCGCTGTTCTGGGTCATGTCGGCGTACCGGAGGCAATGACCGTACATGCTGGGGAATGAGACCCCCAGCGGGAAGCCGGCGCCGTAGATGGAGTTGCCGAGTTGCATGTATGAGGCGAGCTTGAAGCTGGGCCACTTCCCCTGGCCCCAGGTGAGCCCGCTCAGGAAGGGGTCCTGCCCTTCGATGCCCAACTGCGACATGGTGTAGGCCGCCAGACAGGCCGGGCCGAAGTAGAAGTACCGCAGCATGTCGTGCCCGTCCGCGTTCCATGCCGGGTTGCTCAGCTTCAGCAGCGTCGCATTGAGCGTGAACGAGCCGTGATGGTGCCCCAGCCTCGTCCTGCCCTCCATTGATATCCTCACCCCCATGAGGGCCAGGATGGGGCTCACCAGCCCGTTCTTGCCGAACTCCTCGTAGCTGATTGCGCCGTCGCCGTCCTCGTCAAAGGCCTCCAGGAACTCCTGCTTCAGCGATGAGCCGGCCAGTTGGTCCACGGCCTCCAGGTAGGCGAGCGACGTTCTCTGCAGGTCCCACGGAACCTTGAACACGTCGAAGTACATCGTCCCGGTGACCAGCTCTGAGAAGGTGCCACCGTCGACAGTTCCCAGCCGTCCTTCCAACGAAGCCAGGGGCCGGTCGGAGACGGCATCATGCCCTACCACGTGGTACGCCCTGGTGCCCAGGCCCCTTTTCTCGGCGTATCTGAAGAAGGGGTCGCGCGCCAGCGGGCAGTCGTACCCCGCCCCGGTGACGATGTTGCCGTCCTCAACAGCCGGTACCGGGACCTTCTGGGGGAAAGGCCCGCCGTTGCCGTCGTCAATGCCGGCCTGCTGCGCTTCGTCCATTGGCACGTTACTGAACATGTAGCGGGCACACAGGAGGTCGGTTGCCACCGGGTCGAGACCGGCGAACACCAGTCCCTCGGGCTCTCTCGTGCCCGGGATGCTGCCGGTGTGGTCGCGGTTGATGGTGTCGATCCCGTCGACCACGTGCAGTATGAAGACGTCCTGGCTCGCCACCGCCTTCACCACATCCGCCATTGTCGCCGCGAGGCCGTGCGTCCTGGTCATGATGCAGCTCCCCGAGGAATTCCTCCGGGGTACTCCGGTGGCCTCGTCGACCTCGGCGAGCCACCTGGCGTGCGGCAGGCCGGCTTTGAGCCCGGGTACCGCGTTGTACGGGGTGCTGTACTTCCAGCGGTGCATGTCCTCGCCCTTCTCCGCCGCCTGCATCGGACAGAGCCCTATGCCCACGTTCTTCATGGCCGCGGTCAGCAGCGTGAGCTGGTGCACCTTGAGCTTGGGCACGTTGACCAGAACGCACCCGGGGTATGCCTTCACGTCCTCGGGGTCGTTTGGGTCGCCACCGACGACCGCCTTGTGCAGTGCTATGGAGCGGAAGTTGGCGCCGTCGGGGACCTCAACCTCACGCTCCCTGCTCAGGTCGTCGCCGGTGCTATTGAGGTCGTACACCATCAGCCTGTTCGGGGCGTCGCCTGGAGGTATGCAGGTGCCGGCGACGCTCTCCTGGTATCCCAGCATCGGGTCGTCCGTGTGTGAAGGGTCGTGGGTCTCGGCCAGGTACTTGCGGGCGAAGTAGAACCCCCAGCCGCCGTAGAAATCGCCCACCCTGCCCTCGATCGCCGCCTCCGGGGTGACCGGCCGGCCATCGGGGTTGAGCAGGGTGAACAGGCCCGACGCAGCGGGCATGGTGGTGGCCGCCTCACCGAGGCACATCTGATGGTAGCTGATGTCCAGCCTGTCGTGGAGCCACCGCATCAATGCGGCGACGAATGCCCACTCGGTGCACGCGGTGCTGCCCATCCCGGGCCCGTGCATCTGAGGGTCGATGGCGTAGATGGTGACCAGATTGGGCTTCACCAGCAGCTTCCGCCCTGTCGCCACCCGCGATTCTATCTCGTTGCCGAAGCCCGTCTCTTCCTGGAGAGCGGCAAGGGCTGGGTCGAGGCTCTCGTAGGTGTAGTCGATCTTGTCCCGTATCTGTTGCCAGGCGCCCTCATCGGACGTGTTGATGTAGTCCTGAAGAAGCTCGCCTATGCCGGCGTACGACCTGCGAGTGTCCAAACGGGCTACGCTGACTGGGGAGCCGGACGAGTCGGTGATGCGCGCCCCAACGGAAGACCTCACTGAGATTCCCTTGGCACGGAGCATCCCGACCCTCCTCCGGTATGGCGTGTGTACACGTTCGACGCCGTCGTATTGCTGTCAGGATGGCGGAGCTACTGCAGCACCCGCCGTCTGCGCCCCTCAACGCGGGCTCCGCTCGGCCGACCCAACAAGAGGAAATGGAGAGCGAGCTGATTGAACAGCTCACACTGCTCGTACTGCGGGCAATGGCCGGCACGCTCTATGACTTCCAGGCGCGAACCCCGGAGGATAGCGTGCATCTGCTGGCCAAGCTCGAGCGGCACCGCCCTGTCCTGCCGCCCCCAGACGAGCAGTGCCGGAACCCGCATCCTGCCGAGGCTGATGATATCTTCCAGAAGCGTGCCGAGCGAGGCGTGGTCCCGCATGAGCTGCAGGCCGATATCGGTGGTGCCGCATATCTTGTGGAAGCGGGTGACGTTCTCGAAGTAGTCGTCGGTTACAAGCGCCTTGTCGTGGAACCAGACCGACCGCAGCAACATCCTGCGTGGGAGGTTGCAGCGCAGGCCCATGAGGGACTCCCCCACCTTGGGCAGCAAAGCGATTCGCCCCATCGCCGGCAGGGGGCCAGGCAGCCCTTTGGCGCTCACCAGAATCAGTTTGTTGACGCGATGCCTGTTCTGGGCGGTGAAGTGAATGCAGACACCACCTCCCATCGACTGACCCACCAGCGAGGCCCGGTCGATGCCCATCGCATCCATGAACTTCACGAGCTGGTCGGCGTAGAGCGGGTAGCCGTGCTTCGCCGGCATACGGCTGCTGTAGCCGGATCCCCAGAGGTCAATGGCGAAGACCTTGAAATGCTCCGCCAGGGCGTCGATATTCCTGACCCACATGTAGGAATCGTAGAAGAAGCCGTGGACCAGAATGACGGGCTCCCCCTGCCCCTTCTCGATGTAGTGGGTGGAGTAGCCGTCCGTCTGAAGGAACTTGCCTGGTGCGTGCAATTCCGCCCACGTGTGAAGCGGCTGGCTGTTCCATGGCACGAACCCACCCATGCTCGGCCTCCTTCCTCCATTGCTGACGCCGAACCACCGAAGCAACTCCGGGTGACGCCAGCATGGCGCGCATGCGCCTATGAACTTGGGGGCATTTGCCGCAGGCTGGCTCGCGGGGGCGCCGAGCACGTCCTGATGACAGAGCGCAGTGCGCATACTCGTCCAGGACTATCTGCGGCGAGAATGGTACCACGGAAGCGCGGGAATGTCAAGAGGTGAGGCCGTTTTGGACTGCGGTTGCTGTGGCCATCAGTGCTACCTCGCACCATGTCGGCCGGCTATGGCGTATGCTGCGGGCGCAACGCATTCTATCTTCTCTGGTCGAACCTCCGATTCAAGAGCGCTGAGGCGATTCGCACCTTCTGAATCTGGATCGTCCCTCCGGCGATGCCCCAGCCCCAGCCATCCCTGAACATGCGCTCTATGGGGTAGTCCTTGGAGTAGCCGTAACCGCCGTGGAGCTGTAGGGCAAGCCCCGTTACCTCGCGCACCATATCGTTCGCGTAGCACTTGGCCAGATTCGATTCCAGAACGGAAGGGAGCCCCGCCCCGGCGTTCACCGCAGCCCTGTAGATCAGCAGTCGCGATGATTCGACCTTGAGAGCCATGTCCGCCAGCATAAGCTGTACCGCCTGGAACTCGCAGATCTCCTTTCCGAACTGCTTCCGCTCTTGGGAGTACCTCGTCGCTTCTTCCAGCGCCCCCTGGGCGATGCCCAGACACATGGTGGCGTTGCCGCACCGCTCCAGGTCGAAGGCCGTCATCAGGTTCCTGAACTCCCCTTCCTTCACGACAAGGTTCTCCCTGGGGACACGGCAGTCCTGGAAGATGAGGTCGCAGCTAGGGGTTCCTCTGAAACCCATCAGTTGCTCCTGTTTCCCGCAGGTGAAGCCGGGGATCCCCTTCTCGATTACCAGGCCTCCGATCCCTCTGGCGCCCCTATCTTCGCTGAGCCTGACGTACACCACGTAGCCCTCAGCGACGCCCCCGCCGGTCACAAAACGCTTCTGACCATTCACGATGTAGTGGTCTCCGTCCAGCACTGCCCTGGTGGTGAGGTCAGTCAAGGCGGTACCGGCCTCGGGCTCGGTCATGCCGACGGCGAAGAACATCTCCCCCCTTGAGGCCGGTGGCAGGTACTTCTGTTTCAGCTCTTCGGTGCCGAACTGCTCGATGACCCTCACCGGGCCCACCGACGATTCAAAGACAGGGTGAGCGGCGAGAATAGTGACCCGTGCCAGCTCTTCGATGGCGAGTATGGCGTCCAGGGCTTCTTGCCCCTGTCCCCCGTAGCTCTGGGGCAGGGTCATTCCTATCAGCCCGAGGTCAATCAGCTTCTGCAGGCAGTCCTGAGGAAGATGCTCAGCCTTCTCCTCCCACTCCCCTGCCTGCGGGCGTACTTCCTTTTCCGCGAAGTCGTGGACCATCCGCTTCAGCATTATCTGTTCTTCAGTGAGCTGGAAGTCCATCCCTGCATTCCTCCTGTGCTTCCATTGGCGTTTTCCCGAGCCACCGAATCGGGTCGACGACGCGAACAGAGGCGGTCGCGACCGGCGATGCTGCCGTCTTGTGTCACCGACTCCCGGGTATGCAGTCCTCGTTGTGCCAAACAGGACCGCCCGCCCGCCCGGGATCACGAAGACCGCTTGCTGGACCGGCGGCAGTCACAGCGGGGAGGGAGCCATGGGCCAATCGACTGCTCTATCTCAGAGCCCGAAGATGCCGACGAAGCAGGTGCAGGCTGGAGGAACGCCGCCGAGGTTGTGGGGCAGTCCCCACTTCGGGTCCTTCAACTGGCGGGGGCCGGCCTTCCCCTGGAGTTGCTTGTACATCTCATATATCATCCTCAGCCCGCTGGCGCCGATTGGGTGGCCGAAGCACTTCAGCCCTCCATCCGGTTGCACTGGCAACCCGCCGTCGATATTGAAGAAGCCTGCCAGGATATCCTCATTCACCTTTCCCCTCGGGCTGAACTGGAGGTCCTCCATGGTCACCGCCTCGGTGATGGAGAAACAGTCATGTACCTCAGACATGCCGATCTCCTCCCGGGGGTTCTTCACTCCCGCCTCCTTGTAGGCCCTGAGGCCCGCCCAATAGGTCGATTCGACGTGGGCGTAGTCGTAGTCGCTCCTGACAAGCCCCTCCGCCCCGACGGACATCTGGAGCGCCTTGATGCGCACCGGGTCAGACCTGAACGCCTTGGCGTTCTCAGCTCGCACCACGATGGCTGCCGCTGAGCCGTCGCTCACGCCGCAGCAGTCGAAGAGCCCCAGCGGCCAGGCGATGATGGGTGCCTTGAGAACCGTCTCCAGGCTCACCTCCCGCTGGAAGTGGGCCTTGGGGTTCAAGGTGCCGTTCTTGTGGCTCTTGACCGAGACCAGGCCGATCATCTTCTTCCCGTCCTCAGGGCTCAGCCCGTACTGGGAGAAGTACTTGGTGGCCATCATGGCGAACATGCCCGGCGCTGTCGAGTTGGGGGTGATGTTCGAGCTGGGTTGGGCCGCGGCGCCCAGGCCGCTGAACCCCGAGTCCTTCAGCTTCTCGACGCCGATGGCCAGCGCGATCCTGACAACACCCGCCGCGACGGCGTAGGTCGCGTTTCGCAGCGCGTCCGACGCACTGCAGCAGGCGTTCTCCACACGGGTTATGGGGGCGTACTGCAGCTTCAGCGCCTCGGCCAGCGGCCCCCCAGTCTCGCCGGACCAGAC
>JAXHUA010000061.1:0-31966 GCA_034189695.1 Chloroflexota bacterium
CGCGCTGGTACATCCCCTGCCGGAAGACGCGGTGTATCACCCTCTGGGACAGGCCGCCGCCGTGGTCATAGATGGCGTCGAACTCGCCGGCCACCTCCTCGAAGTACCTCCTCACCCTCTAAGCCAGTGCGTTTGCCACCGCAAGCTCGGCATCATTGTGGGTATGAATGCCCAGCGCGGTCTTGACCGCGTTCCGGGCCGCCTCCACGCCCCCGGTAACGTCGCTCGGCAGCGCGCCCCCGTTTGTGTCGCACAGAATGAGACAGTCGGCACCGGCGTCCGCAGCGGCCACCAGGGTCCGCAGAGCGTACTCGGCATTGGCCTTGAAGCCGTCGAAGAAGTGCTCCGCATCGAAGAAGACCGTCTTCCCCTTCGACTTGAGGTATCCCACGGAGTCGGCGATCATGCTCAGGTTGCCATCCAGGGTGGTCTCCAGCACGTCGGTCACATGGTGGTCCCAGCTCTTGCCCACGAGCGTTATCGCGTCCGTTCCGGCGCTGACCAAGGCGCGGAGATTGGCGTCCTTCTCAGCCTTCTCGTCCGGCCTTCTGGTGCTGCCGAACGCGACCAGAACAGCCCTGGACAACCCCAGGTCGCCGGCCCTGGCGAAGAACTCCTCGTCCTTGGGGTTGGCGCCCGGCCAGCCTCCCTCGATGAAGTGCACACCCAGGTCGTCGAGCTTTTCGGCGATCTTCATCTTGTCCTCGACGCTGAAGGATATCCCCTCCCGGCCCGCACCGTCGCGCAGCGTCGTATCGTAGAGCTGTAGCTTACCCATCGGCTGTTTCACCCCGTGTCCATCGCACGTCAGGAGAGCAGTGAACCGGTCACCAGGTCCCCCATCTCCCTCGTGCCCACCTTGGTCATGCCTTCGTCCATTATATCATAGGTACGGTATCCTCGTTCCAGAACATCGCCCACGCCCTTCTCCACCGCGTCGGCCTCAACGGCGAGCCCCAGCGATAGCCGCAGCATCATTGCCATCGACATGATAGTGGCAATCGGATTGGCCATGTCCAGCCCGGCGCGGCCCGGAGCGCTGCCGTGTATCGGCTCATACAGCCCGAAGGTGCGCTGGCCGGGCTTGGGAACGCCGGCCAGGCTCGCCGAGGGGAGCATACCCATGGAGCCCGCCAGCATCGACGCTTCGTCGGTGAGGATGTCGCCGAACATATTCTCGGTGACGATGACGTCCAGCTCGGCTGGGCGCTGGATGAATCTCATGGCGCAGGCATCGACCAGCATGTGCTGTAGCTCGACATCGGCGTACTCCGACGACAGCTCAATGGCTATCTGCCGCCACAGGCGCGACGATTCCAGGACGTTGGCTTTATCTACCGACGCCAGCTTCCCCCGCCGCGTCCGCGCCACTTCGAAGCCTACCCTCAGGATGCGCTCGATCTCGCGCTCGGAGTAGAGCATGCTGTCCACCGCCTTGCGCCCGCGCTTGGTCTCCCACCGCTTCTGCGGCTTGCCGAAGTACAGCCCGCCGGTCAGCTCCCGCACGACCACGAGGTCGACCCCTCTCACCACATGCGGCTTCAGGTTGGTCGAGTCCTCCAGCATAGGCAGCACCTTCACCGGCCGCAGGTTGGCGAACAGCGCCAGCCCCTTCCTCAGTCCGAGGAGGCCGTCCTCCGGCCTCACCTTCGCCAGCGGGTCGTCCCACTTGGGGCCGCCCACAGCGCCCAGCAGCACCGCATCGCTCTGCTTGCACGCCCTGAGCGTTTTGTCCGGCAGGGCCGCTCCGCATTCGTCTATGGCAACACCACCTACTGGACAGTACTCCAGGTCGAACGTATGCCCGTACTTCCGGCCCACCGCCTCAAGGACCTTCACCGCCTCACCGGTCACCTCCGGCCCAACCCCGTCACCGGGAAGAGTGGCGATAGTGAATCTCACGAGGCCCTCCTTTCGGCCAGCAGCTTCTTCGTGTGCTCGATGAGCCCGCCCGCCGAGACTATCTGCATCATGAAGTCGGGGTAGGGCTCAGCCCTGAACACCCTGTTCTTGGTCAGGTCAGTAATCTCGCCGGTCTCCAGTTCCACCTCGATTTCGTCTCCGCCGTCTATCTCGTCCGCCTCGGCACACTCCAGAAGCGGCAGGCCGATGTTGATCGCGTTCCTGAAGAAGATGCGGGCGAAGCTCTGAGCAATGACGCACGATATCCCCGCCGCCTTGATGGCTATCGGGGCGTGCTCCCGCGACGAGCCGCACCCGAAGTTGGTGGTCGCCACAACGACGTCGCCCGGCTGCACTCTACTGATGAAGTCGGCGTCGATATCCTCCATGCAGTGCGGCGCCAGGTCGTGAGGCTCCCAAACGTTCAGGTACCGCGCCGGTACGATCGCATCAGTATCAACGTTCGCCCCGTACTTGTGAGCCTTCCCCTTCAGTCTCAACCGTCACCCTCCTTTTCACAACGGTCTCCAGGCACATTCCCGACCCGGAATACCCCTCACTTCTTAAATGCGCTCCTTATGTTGCGGTGCAGGCCGCTGCCGATCTCCTCCACCGCGTCGTGGCGGATTCGGTTCAGTTCGTGCTGCTTCTCCTCGAACTCCACCCCGCCGTAGAGCCTCTCAGGATGGAGGTACGTCTCGTCCACCGTTCGTATCGCCTTGGGCACCTTGAACCCGCTCGGCGAGTCCACCCAGTCTTCCAGCCCTCCCCTCAGCAGGGAGTCCAGAATACCCATGGTGTATTCGAGCTTGATATCCCGGTGGCGCTCGCCCTCGCCAACGCCACCGGTGTTCAGCAGGTAGTACTTCATGTGCGGCAGGCCTCTGAGTATCTCGTAGAAGGTATTGGCATGCTGCGCCCGGTTGCCCGCCATGAAGGGGTCGTAGAAGAACTCCCTCCTTATCCGACCCGCCTGAGTCGGGTCGCCGGCGGATGACTCCATTGCCTGCCCCAGGACCATCAACGCCGCCGCCTGAGCGCGGGTCAACTTGCAGATGGCGGGAATGAGCGGCCCCCTGGTTATCAACACCAGGTTGTCCACCATATCGACATCGATGTACGGACTTGCGTGCATGAAGTCGCACCGGCGTATCACCGCCCTGCCGTTGGACGTCTTGGAGAAGTCGTAGAGATCGAAGTCGCCCTCGGCGCTCACGAAAACGTTCTCACCTAGCGTGTCCGGCTTCAGCAGGCCATAGAACACCTCGGTCTGTTCCCCCGGGTTGACCCCTTCGGTCTTGACGAACACACCTCCAAGCTCAAACCCGTAGAACGAGCCGTCAGCCATGAGGGTGCCGCCGTCGTCCTGGATCAGCCACGACCGCTCCCGCCCCTTCTTCGCCATAATCCTGCATGTCGTCGTCGTCTTGCCGTTGGCGCTCAGCGCGACCAGGAGGGTCCGCACGTTCCGGTAGTCCCCGTGCACCGACTGAAGGTAGTCCTCCCGACAGCCGGCATGCAGGAACAGGCCGCCTCGCCTCATCTTGGCATTCCAGTCCTCGGAGGCAAACACCCCCTTCTTGTACTCGCCTATGTAGTTGCTGTTGCGACAGATCTTGATGACACGGCCGTCATCGAGCATCGCCAGCCTTATCGTGATGTCTTTCTCAGGCAACGGCTTCGACTTGTTGGCCTCGAACGCCTCATCGGTGAAGAATACCATCTGATAGGTGGGCTCCTTGACATTCCTCGCCGGGACGAAAAGGTGCCCCCCACCGTAGGCGAGGTGGGCGAACCTCTCCGGCACAATCATTCTCACCGTGGTGTCGCTCTGCGCATTGCCCACGATCCTGTCGATGCAGATGAGTCGCTCCTTGCCCAGGGCCTCCTCGCACTGGGCCAGAAGCCGAGCCTCCTCTTCCCCGAAAGGATGGTCAACGCTGTTCTTCGTGAGCATCGCCGCTCTGGACGTCGGCTCACTGTCGGCCACGAGGTTGCCGTAGAGTGTCCGCACAATTCCCGGCTCTCGCTCGGTGATTCTCCTCAGTTCCTCATCAGAGGGATTGTCGACCAGCCTGTTCTCCTCCAACGCCTTCTTCCGAATCCTGTTAGCGGTCGTGGCGAACTCATTGAGGTCCATCCCGTTAGACATTATGGCGTCCTCCCCTTTCCTGTCCTCGCCCCACTTCGGGGCACAGAATGCGCGTTTTCACGGCCGGTTTGCGCGCTCCTCACTTCCGCCTGCCAGCTCCTCCGGACCCACAATCCTGCCCACCACAGCGCTGGCGGCGGCCACCGCCGGGCTCGCCAGATATACCTCCGACTGCGGACTGCCCATGCGGCCCACGAAGTTGCGATTGGTGGTGGAAACGCACCGCTCTCCCGCAGCCAGCACACCCATGTAGCCACCGAGGCACGGGCCGCAGGTCGGCGTGCTCACCGCGCCGCCGGCCCTGACAAAGGTCTCGATCAGCCCGCGACGCAGCGCCTCCAGATAGACCTCCTGTGTGCCTGGCAATACGATCAGCCGGACGTCGCCGTGCACCTTGCGCCACCTGAGTACCTCAGCGGCAACCTCCAGGTCTTCTATGCGGCCATTGGTGCAACTCCCGATCACCACCTGGTCGATCTTGACCTCACCCACCTGGCTTATGGGCCTGACGTTGGAGGGCAGATGGGGAAAGGCGACCTGCGGCTCCAGGTCAGAGACATCGTACTCAATCACCCTCTCATATTCGGCATCTTCGTCAGGCTCATACGCCGTGTACGCCCGTTTGGCGCGCGACTGAAGGTACGCCTGAGTCTTGTTGTCAACGCGGAATATGCCAGCCTTGGCGCCAGCCTCGATAGCCATGTTGGCCATGGAGAAGCGCCCGTTCATCGGAAGAGCATCGATCGCCTCACCGCAGAACTCCATAGCCGCGTAACGCGCCCCATCGACTCCGATGTCTCCGATCGTATACAGGATGAGGTCCTTGCCGCCGACCCACCTCTTCACCTTCCCGCTGTAGACCAGCTTAATGCTCGGTGGCACCTTCATCCAGATCTCGCCGGTGGCCATCGCGGAGGCAATGTCCGTCGAGCCCATGCCGGTGGCGAACGCCCCCAGGGCCCCGTAGGTGCACGTGTGGGAGTCCGCCCCCACGACCACATCGCCGGGCACAACAAGGCCCTGCTCCGGCAGCAGCACATGCTCTATGCCCCCCCTCCCCACCTCGAAGTACACCAGCCCCTGTCGCCTGGCGAAGTCACCCATCATCTTCGTCTGCTCCGCCGAGGCGATGTCTTTGTTCGGAACGAAATGGTCCGCCACCATCACTACCTTCTCAGGCTCGAACACCCGCGACACCCCGATACGCTCGAACTCGTTGATGGCGATGGGTGCGGTTATGTCATTGGCCAGTACCACGTCGACCCAGACGTTGAGGAACTCGCCGGGGCTGACCGTCTCTCTGCCGCTGTGCGCAGCAAGAATCTTCTCTGCCAGAGTCGATCCGCTCATTCGCGACTTATCCTTCTAGGGAGTCTCAGAATGCCTATTACTACCAGCGTCGCTATTGGAGCCAGAATGTACAGGCCCGCACCAGCGACAAGGCCTATGGCGGCGACAGCCCAGATGCTGGACGCCGTCGTCAACCCAGCCAGGACGCCTTCTCCGGTGCGTATAATGGTGCCCGCCCCCAGGAATCCTACACCGGCGACAACGCCCGCCGCCACCCGCGCCGGATCGCCATTTTCTCCGAACCCATACACAGAGGCAACCGTGAAGAGAGCAGCGCCGATGCACACCAGCACGTGCGTCCGAAGCCCGGCTGGCTTTCCAGCACGCTCCCTTTCAAACCCGATGGCAGTACCCAGCACGACCGCCAGCAACAGGCGCAACACCATCTCCAATTCCGGCGACATGTATCACCTCCAACCCGCAGCGCCACCACCTCTCGCGTTCCTGCGCCCATCTGCAACGCGCCCCACCATTCCCCCACCGCCAGCGCTTTATGGAACGCGACAGCGGCGGCGAGACAAGGCGGACCCATGACAGCGCCAGGGTGAGCGCTCTCCGGTGTTTGCAGAACAGTCCGCTAGGTGAAGCTCAGCACCACGACAACCAGAACCAGAACCAGCGCCGCCAGACTCGCGCTCATGCTGACCAGGATCAGGGCCAGCTGCACCTTGCTCTGTCGCTCCAAGCCGGCGACGCGCTGCTCCATCTTCTTCTCCTCTTCCATTTACTCCCCCTGCGGCTTATCCCTGGCCGCCAGCAGTCGGTTGAGAGCGTTCATGTAGGCCTTCGCACTGGCGACAATGATATCGGTCGCCGCCCCCCGGCCCATATAGCTCCGGCCCTCGCTCTCAATCTTGATGGTCACCTCACCAATGGCGTCGATGCCTTCGGTGATCGACTTCACGCTGAACTCGGTGAGCGTGTTCGGCACCTGCACCAGACGGTTGATGGCCTTGTATACGGCGTCCACCGGCCCGGTGCCCAGAGCTGCGTCGGCGATCACCGAGCCATCGGGAGCGACCAGCTTCACCGTCGCCGTCGGCACGCTGTGGTCGCCGCACGAGACCTGGACCTGCTCCAGATGGTACGTCTCGGACACGGTGCGCAACTCCTCGGCGACCAGTGACTCGAGATCACGCTCGGTGACCTCCTTCTTCTTGTCGGCCAGCTCTTTGAACGCGGCAAACGCCCGTGTGAAGTCGTCGCCGCTGAGCGTGTACCCCAGCTCGTACAGCTTCTGACGCAAGGCGTGCCGGCCCGAGGTCTTCCCCAGCACGATCTTGCTGCCGCCGGCCCCTATGCTCTGCGGCGTCATGATCTCGTAGGTCGTCCTCTCCTTGAGCATGCCGTCCTGATGCAGACCCGAAGCGTGGGCAAAGGCATTCGACCCCACAACCGCCTTGTTGGGAGGCACCTCCATGCCCATGTAGGTGCTCACCATCCGGCTCGTCCTGTATATCTGGGTCGTATCGACGTTGGTGACCAGGTGGAAGAAATCGCCACGGGTCTTCACAGCCATCACGATCTCCTCGAGGGCGGCATTCCCCGCCCGTTCCCCCACCCCATTGATAGTGCACTCGACCTGACGCGCTCCACACTGGAGGGCCCGCAGCGAGTTGGCCACTGCCTGGCCCAGATCGTCGTGACAGTGTACCGAAAGGACGACCTTCTCAATCCCCGGCACGTTGTCCCGGATGTAGGTGACCAGGGCACCAAATTCGTCCGGCTGTACGTACCCAACGGTGTCCGGGATATTCACAATGGTCGCGCCGGCCCCTATGGTCGCCCCCAGCACCTGGCAGAGGTAGTCCCAGTCGCTGCGGGTGGCATCCATCGCCGAGAACTCCACTGCATCACAGTAGCGCTTGGCGTACTTCACCGCATCGACCGCCAGCTCCAGCGCCTCTTCACGGCTGACATGAAGCTGATGCTTGAGGTGAATATCGGAGGTTGACAGGACGACATGAAGCAACGGCGCCTCGGCGCCCTTCAGGGCGCTCCACGTTGACTCTATCTGGTCGTGCTTCACCCCCGAGAGGCCGGCGATCTGGCAGTCGCGCAGCTCTCTCGACAGAAGCTCGACAGCAGCGAAGTCCCCTGGTGAGGTATGGGGAAAACCGGCCTCGATGATATCGACTCCCAGCTTCTGGAGCTGATGCCCGATCTCGTGCTTCTCCTCCAGAGTCAACGCACCTCCCGCCGCCTGTTCCCCATCTCGCAAAGTCGTGTCGAAAATAATGACCCGCTCCATGTCCATCTTCCTCCTGTCTGGATTCCTGTCTATCTCCTTTCCATTACTCACACCCACGTGTCACACCGTACACGTGGCTATACGCATAGTATGGATCCTGTGGTGAAGCACCCCTTCGCGGAAAGCCAATGCTTCCCGGAGCGAGCAGTGGTTGCCAGTGGGGTCTCCAGCCGTCTAGGGGCCGGAAAGCCAAGGCATCATTGCACGGAGTTCTTTGCCGACCTCCTCAATCTCGTGCTCGGCTTCCTGTCTCCGAAACGCGTTGAAACTGGGTCGGCCAGCCTGGTTCTCCAGAATCCACTCGCGGGCGAAGGTGCCGTCCTGGATCTCCTTCAGTATCTGCCACATCTCATCTCGAACGTAGTCGTCGATGACCCTTGGCCCACGGGTGTAGTCGCCATACTCGGCGGTGTCGCTCACCGAGTAGCGCATGTAGCTCATCCCGCCCTGGTATATCAGGTCGACGATCAGCTTCAGCTCGTTGCACACCTCATAGTACGCTATCTCCGGCTGGTATCCGGCCTCCACCAGCACCTCGAAAGCGGTCTTGATCAGGGCAGTCACACCACCGCAGAGCACTGTCTGCTCCCCGAACAGGTCGGTCTCCGTTTCCTCCTCGAATGTCGTCTCGAGGACTCCTGCCCTGGTGCAACCTATGCCCTTGGCATAGGCCAGTGCCTTCTGCTTGGCCTCGCCCGACGCATCCTGGTGCACGGCGATGAGCGCCGGGGCGCTCGAGCCCTCACAGTACAGGTTACGCAGCATGTGACCGGGACACTTGGGGGCTATCATCGTCACATCGACGTCGGGCGGCGGCACGATCTGGTTGAAGTGGATATTGAAGCCATGAGCGAACATGAGCATGTTACCCTTTGTCAGCCCCTTCTCGATCGAGCCGTAGTACACCTGTCGATGCAACTGGTCCGGAACAAGCATCACAATGATGTCGGAGGCCTTGCCAACCTCGTCGGCGCCCGCCACCTTGAGCCCGGCCGCTACCGCGGAGGCCCACGGCTCGCTTCCCTCAAGCTCGCCGACCATCACCTGGCACCCGCTCTCCTTCAGGTTCAATGCATGCGCGTGCCCCTGGCTGCCGAAGCCGATAATCCCGATGGTCTTGCCCTTCAGCACATCCATGTTCACGTCGCCGTCATAGTAAATCTTGGCCATTGCCCTCTCCTCAAAGGTTCGATACTTCGTCAGCTCCCTTTACCTTCCGCGAGCGCGCCGCCCTGCGTTGCGGCTTTCCGCCCGCCCCGACCGCCCGTGCCGCCCCCCTCGCCATCGCTATCCTGCCGGTGCGCGCTATCTCCACGATGCCAAAGCCCCTGAGAAGCTGGTACAGGGACCCGATCTTGTCCTCATCCCCGGTGATTTCGACCACCATTGAGTCCATAGCGACATCGACAATGTTCGCTCGAAAAACGTCGACTATCTCAATTATCTGGCTTCGCGTCTGGGGTGTGCACTTGACCCTGACCAGCGCCAGCTCGCGAGCCACCAGACTCTCTTCGCTGATATCGCTGACCTTGACCACATCGATGAGCTTGTCGAGCTGCTTCCTCACCTGCTCCACGGAGGTGGCGGTGCCGTCAACGACGATGTTCATTCGAGAGAGCCCGGGCGTCTCACTGTGGCCGACGGCTATGCTATCGATGTTGAAGTTCCTGCGCCGGAACAGGCTCGCCACGCGGTTAAGGACGCCCGGCTTGTCCTCCACCAATGCAACAAGGCTATGCTTCGCCATTAGCTTACCCTCGCCTCTTCCCTGGGTGCTTCCACGATTTCGCTCAGCCCCGCACCGGGAGGCACCATCGGATACACATTCTCCTCGGGCTCCACCTGGAAGTCGATCAGAAACGGCCCGTCGTGGTCCATGGCCGTCTGGACCGCGCTGGTCACCAGGGCCTTGTCGGTTACCCTAAGACCGGCGATGCCATATGCTTCGGCGACTTTAACGAAATCCGGTCCCTTCAGCGGCGTTGCAACGTAGCGTCGCTCGTAGAACATCTCCTGCCACTGCCTTACCATCCCCAGATGGCGGTTGTTCAGGATCGCTATCTTCACCGGCAGGTTCTCCTGGTCTATGGTGGCCAGCTCCTGGAGAGTCATCTGGAATCCGCCGTCTCCGGCAATGCACCACACCGTTTCGTCAGGCCGCCCCACCTGCGCCCCCATCGCCGCCGGCAACTCGAAACCCATCGGCCCGAGGCCGCCCGCCGAGACCCAGGTATTGGGCTTGTTGTACTCAAAGAACTGGGCCGCCCACATCTGGTTCTGCCCCACACCACTCACCACGATGGCGTCGCCACTCGTGACCTCGAATATCTGACGCACCACGTATTGCGGTATGAGGCTTTCAGTCTCCCGCACCGCAGTGGACGGATGCTCACGCCGCCATTCATCGAGCTGGGAGATCCACTCCCCATTGCTGCTCTGACCGACCGCCTTGTTCAGCGACCGCAGTATCGGCCTGACGTCGCCCACAATCGGCACGTCAACCTTCACGTTCTTACCGATCTCAGCCGGGTCAACATCGATATGAATCACCTTCGCGTGCGGCGCGAAGCTCGACACCTTGGCTGTAGCCCGGTCGTCGAACCTCATGCCGATGGCGACGATCAGGTCGGCGGCCTCCACGGCCATGTTGGCGTAGGCCATTCCGTGCATCCCCAGCATCCCCAGGCTCAGGACATGCGATTCGGGAAAGGAGCTGATTCCCAGCAGCGTGGTGACCACCGGTATCTGCGCCCTCTCCGCCAGTTCCTTGAGTTCCGCCGATGCGTTGGAGATCAGAACCCCCCTGCCAGCCAGGATGAGCGGACGGCTGGCCTCCTCGATAAGCCCCACCGCCTTCTTTATCTGGGCCGGATGGCCCTGCACCGTCGGCTTGTAGCCGCGCAGGTTCACCTTGTCGGGATAGCGGAACTCCGCCTCTTCTATGAACACATCGCGGGGGATGTCGATCAGCACCGGACCCGGCCTGCCGGTTCTGGCTATATGGAACGCCTCGCGCACCACCGTTGCCATGTCCGCCGCCGACGTCACGAGGTAGTTGTGCTTGGTAATGGGAAGGGTGATGCCGGTGATATCGATCTCCTGGAAGGCGTCCTTGCCGATAAACGGCCTGGCCACCTGCCCCGTAAACGCCACCATCGGTGCAGAGTCCAGGTAGGCCGACGCTATACCCGTGACCAGGTTCGTCGCACCCGGACCCGAGGTCGCAACGCACACCCCCACCTTCCCCCGGACCCGCGCATACCCCTCGGCGGCGTGAGCCGACCCCTGCTCATGCCGGCACAGAATATGGCGCAACTGTGGGAACTCAGGCAGCACATCGTAGAAAGGGATGACCGCCCCACCCGGGATGCCGAACATCACCTCGACCCCCTCTTTGACGAGGCTCTCACATACAATCCGCGCTCCGTTCAGTCTCATGTCATCCCCCTGCCTCGAACACTGCTCCCGTGCTGGCCGAGGTCACCTGCTCGGCGTAGCGCCTCAAATAGCCTGTCTTCACCTTGGGCTCGAACGGCGGGAGCTCGGCGAGCCGGCTCTGAATCTCGTCATCGGTGAGCATGACGCCCACCCTGTTGCCGGGGATGTCGATCACAATCGTGTCTCCCTCGTGCAGAGCGGCGATGGGCCCTCTCGCGGCAGCCTCCGGCGAGACGTGCCCTATAGCGGCTCCCTTCGTCGCCCCGGAGAACCGCCCATCCGTTATCAGCCCGACGCTCTCGTCCAGACCCATTCCCGTGAGCAGCGACGTCGGTCCCAGCATCTCACGCATACCCGGGCCACCCTTTGGCCCTTCGTACCGGATGACCACTACGTCGCCTGGCTTGATCGCACCGGCCATGATGGCCCTGGTGGCGTCGTCTTCGGAGTCGAACACCCGCGCCGGCCCAGAATGAGTCAGCATCTCCGGCCCGACCGCCGCGCTTTTCACCACCGCGCCCTCGGGCGCCAGGTTGCCCCACAGCATGGTGAGCCCGCCGGTCGGCGAATGGGGCTCGGTGATAGGCCGGATCACGTCCCTGTCCCTGACCTCCACGTCTGACAGCTCTTCCTCAAGGGACTTCCCTGATACCCGCTTCACGCCCATGTTCAGGATGCTCTTGACCTCCTTCATCACCGCCGGTATGCCGCCGGCCAGGTCAAGGTCTTCGATATGGTACTCGCCCGCTGGGCTCAGCTTGC
The DNA here is from genome assembly GCA_034189695.1 of Chloroflexota bacterium. Classification (GTDB taxonomy): domain Bacteria; phylum Chloroflexota; class Dehalococcoidia; order E44-bin15; family E44-bin15; genus JAXHUA01. Next base: position 11,856 of record JAXHUA010000061.1, read on the forward strand.
ACAGGTGCGGAGTCCTCCAGCTTATCTTGTTGATATCGGACAGCGGGAGACTCACACCCGCTTCGTTCGCAATAGCCATCACGTGGAGCACCGAGTTGGTGCTTCCTCCCAGCGCCATGTCCACCACGAAGGCATTGTGCAGCGCCTCTTCGGTCACAATGTCACGCGGGCAGACGTTCCGCGCCAGCAGCTCCATTACCTTCTCCCCAGCCTCTCTGGCCAGCCCGATCCGCCGTGAATCGACGGCGGGGATGGTGCCGCTCCCTGGAAGCGACATGCCCAGCGCCTCGGTAAGGCAGTTCATGGTGTTGGCGGTGAACATACCGGCGCAGCAACCACAGCCGGGGCAGGCCACCCTTTCCAGCTCTTCAATCTCTTCCTCGGTCATCTCGCCAGCCATCACCTTGCCCACCGCGGTGAAGAGGCTGTTGACGTCGAGGCACATGTTCTTCCAGCGACCGGCAAGCATGGGCCCACCGCTGATGAAGATGGAGGGGATATTGAGCCTCACCGCCGCCATCAGCATGCCCGGCACCACCTTGTCGCAGTTGGGAATGAATACCAGCGCATCAAAGGCATGACCGCGCGCCACAATCTCCACCGAGTCGGCGATGAGCTCACGGCTCGGCAGGCTGAACTTCATCCCCTCATGGCCCATGGCGATGCCGTCGCACACAGCGATGGTGTTCACTTCAAACGGTGTTCCGCCAGCGCTCCTCACACCGCCCTTGACGGCGTCGGCGACCGCGTCGAGGTGAATGTGTCCCGGCACAATCTCGTTGAAGCTGTTCATCAAACCCACGAACGGCTGACCAAGTTCCTTGTCCGTACACCCCAAAGACCGCAGCAGCGACCGGTGAGGTGCGCGCTCAATGCCCCGCTTTGCGCTGTCGCTTCTCAATTCATCCCTCCCAGTTCACTCAAACACGGTATTATAGCATCTGGTACGTAGTTGCGAAAGCCTGAATGCCCCGTGAGTGGCAGGAATGCGTAGCCATCGGCTTCACGTGAGCCGTTGATACGCCCATACACCGGCGTCAGGCCCACGCCATCGCGCGCCGAGGGCTCTTGCGGCGGCCACGCCCGACCTAGGACGACCCCTTCCAGGCAGCCCCAACCAGTTCCGCGATGTCCTGAACGCCCTCGCGCTCGAGGTAGCCTTTCAGCCCATCTATCACCACAAGGGGAGCACTGGGGTTGACCATCGTCGCCGTACCCATCTGGACGGCGCATGCCCCGGCCATGACGAACTCCAGCGCATCCTCGGCGGACCAGATGCCTCCACAGCCGATGACCGGCACATCCACCACCCGTGCCACGTGGTACACCATGTACAGCGCCACTGGCTTTATCGCCGGTCCCGACAGGCCCCCGCTGACGCTCCCGAGGAAAGGCTGCCTTGTGGTTATGTCAATAGCCATGCCGGCCAGCGTGTTTATCAATGAGATAGCGTCGGCCCCAGCCCCGGCCACGGCCACCGCGATCTCCCCTATGTCGGTAACATTGGGCGTCAGCTTGACAATCACCGGCAGGGACGTCCTGCCTTTCACCGTCTCCGTCACCCTCGCAGCCACCTCGGCGCATTTGCCGAACTCCATACCTCCCATGGCCACGTTGGGGCAGCTTATGTTGACCTCGATGCCACTGATGCCGGGCACCGAGTCCAGCCGCCGCGCCAGTTCGCCGTACTCGGCGACGCTCTCCCCGGCGATGTTGACGATAACCGGCACGCTCCACGTACTCCAGACGGGTGCCTTCTCTTCGATGACCGCGTCCACCCCCACGTTCTGGAGCCCGATGGAGTTGAGCACCCCCGACGCCGTCTCAGCCAGGCGCACCTGGGGATTCCCCGGCCGGGGATTGAGGGTGACCGCCTTGGACACAACAGCCCCCAGCCTCTCTACATCAACCAGCCTGGCGTACTCGAGGCCATATCCCGCAGTCCCCGAGGCCGTCATGACCGGGTTCTTCAAGCACAGACCACGGCTGTTTCCAGGTGCCAGATCAACAGACAGGTTCAATCGCGCTGCCTCACGAGGTTCCGCTCTATGATACTAGGTACGGGCCGGTGCTTCAACTTGTGTGGAGCCGCCCTCCGCCAGGCCAATGGCATGGGGTCTTCCATCCCACAGCGACACTCGCGTATAATAGGGCTTTGTTAGCTCAAGCCAGACCTGGCTTCGATAGGCCCATTGCATGCTGGGAAGCGTTGATGTCTCCATTCCGGCCGCATTCGTCGCAGGGGTTTTCTCCTTCCTGTCCCCCTGCGTGCTGCCTCTCGTCCCGGTGTACCTGGCCAACCTGGGCGGCGTCACCACGCTCACCGCTGAGGCGAAGCGATGGACCATATTCCTCCACGCCGTCAGCTTCGTGGCCGGCTTTTCCATCGTCTTCATCGCCATAGGGGCCTCGGCCGGTCTACTGGGGCTATTCATTCCCGCCAACGTGCTCCGCATTGTCGGCGGCGTCGTCCTCATACTGTTCGGATTGTTCCTGATCGCCGCCACGAGAGTACCGTGGTTGAACTACGAGGTCCGGCTGGGGCGGGCCCTCGGCGGCGGAGCGGGCCATGTGCGCTCTATCCTGTTGGGCGCGGCCTTCGGCCTGGGCTGGACACCCTGCGTCGGCCCCATCCTCGGTGGTATACTGACCCTGGCCGCCACATCGCAGACGGCATGGAAAGGTGTGTACCTCCTGGCGCTCTACTCTCTGGGACTGGGCATACCGTTCATCGCCGTTGGCCTGGCTCTGGGAGCCGCAATGCCGGTCATCCGGTGGCTGAGGCGCTGGTCCGGCGTCATATCCATCGTAAGCGGGCTGCTCCTCATCGTGGTTGGCGCGCTCATGCTGACCAACACGCTGATGTACTTCGCCTGATTCATGAGATGAGAGGATGCGTATGAAACCGCACAGCACCAGACGTTCGAGGATACTGACGCTCCTGATAGCCGCAGTCGTCCTGGCGCTGTGCATCACGGGCTGCGGCGGCCAGCAGGTGGCGCCCATCGTTGACGCCATCGCCCCGGGCTTCACCCTGCCCACCATTGACGGTGACACGATAGCCCTGCAGGAACTGAGGGGCCAGCCGGTCCTGCTCACCTTCGCGACTACCAAGTGCGGGTGGTGCTCCTACCAGACGCAGTTCCTCCAACAGGCCTTCGAAGAGAAGGGAGACGAAGTGCATTTCGTCACCATCGATGTCGGCCAGAGCAGCGGCACCGTCCAGGAATTCGCCCAGTCCCTCGGCCTTGAGTACACCATCGCCCTGGACCAGGACGCGGCCGTGGCCATCACCTACAACATCCGCGGCATACCGAAGAACTTCGTCATTGACGAGCAGGGCGTCATCAGGTACATCAAGACCGGCGCCTTCATCAGCGAGGAAGAGGTGCTGGACGTGCTCGACGGCCTGTAGCGGCAACCCCCACTGCACCTCCCTGCGCCGGTACGTCCCCCCGCATCACAGGATGACGTTCTGCTCCTTCATCGAAGCGATGTCCTCCCAGGTGTAGCCCAGCTCGAGCAGGACCTCCTCGGTGTGCTGGCCCAGCTCCGGCGCCTTGCCCTCTATCCTCCCGGGCGACCTGCTCAGGTCCACGTTCACCCCGACCACCTTGACCTCGCCGGCCACCGGATCATTTACCGGCACCAGGTAGTCATTGTCCAGCACCTGCTGGTCCGAGGTAAGCTCGGTGAAGTACCGCACCGGCGCCCACGGGAACTGGTGCTTCTCCAGGTGCTCGATCCACTCGCTATAGGTCCTGGTCAGGAATATCGCGTCGAGGACCTCAATGAGGTCGGCCTTGTTCTCGGCCCGCTTCTCCGCGGTGTCGAACCTGGCGTCGTGCTCGAGATGCTGGATGCCCATCGTCTCGCAGAACTCAGACCAGGCGCGCTCATCCTGAATAAGCGCCAGCTGTATCCACCGCCCGTCCTTCGTGCGGTAGCCGTTGTAGAACGCGTTCTCCTCGTTGTGCGGCGTGCCCACCACGTCCTGCTTGGCGACCAGCGACGTGTCGATGCAGAGAGAGGCGATTTTCATGAACGAGCCCAGTAGAGAGGTATGCACCAGTTGCCCTTCACCGGTGCGCTCACGGTGGAACAGCCCCAGCATGATGGCGTATGCCAGGAAGGCCGCCGCCATGTAGTCGCCCACGGCTGGCGGGCATTGCACCGGCATGGCGCCCCGCTCGACGAAGCTCGTCACCGCTCCCGAGCGGGCGAAGCCTGTGCCCTCGAAGGCGCCCCGCTCACGCGCCGCTCCCTTCAGGCCCCATCCGGTACCCATGGCATAGACCAGCCCGGGGTTGATGGAGGAGAGCGTGTCGTAGTCCATCCCCAGCCGCTTCAGCCCGCCGGCCCTCAGATTGGTCACGAAGACGTCTGCCTTCTCGATCAGCCGGTGCGCCACCTCGCGCCCCTTCTCGTGATGCAGGTCAAGAGCGATGCCTCGCTTCCCCCTGTGGTTCTGCTCGATGTAGGCGTTGTACGGGCCGGTGTACATCGACACGCCCTTCAGGGCCAGCAGACCGCGCACCGGGTCGCCGCCCTCCGTGCTCTCAATCTTCACCACGTCCGCCCCCATCTCTTTCAAGAAGCCGGCGGTGCGAGGGCCGAAGGCGTACTGCGCCAGCTCCACGACCTTGATCCCTTCGAGAGGCATGCTCATCTACGTCTGTCTCCTTTCACTCCCCGGACACGCTCAGCATGAATGAACACACGCGAATGCGCGTTGGAATGTGCAGCGGGGTAGCGCACTGGCGAGCACCGCGGCGCTGGCAAGCGGTCGGATAACCATGTGTCCACTGGGGACATTGTAGCGGTGCGCCGCGAGCGCATCAAGACGGCGAGCACGGGAAGCAGCGACTGTCCACACCGCAGGCGTCCCCCTCACCGCTCCGTCTCCACCCACAGCCTGGCGCCGTCGGTCGTGAAGGTGACGGTGCCGTCATCTGCTGTTATGTAAACACGGTCGCCGCCCACACACCCGTCGAGCCGCGCCATGACCTCCCCGCCGGGATGGCCGAAGGTGTTGTCGGCGCCCACCGAGACCACCGCCACCTCCGGATCCACCGAGGCCAGGAACTCGCCGCAGGTCGACGTCTTCGAGCCGTGGTGGGCCACCTTGAGCACGGTGCTCTCCAGGACGGCGCCCTGCTCAACCAGATAGCGCTCGCCGTCGGCGAACAGGTCGGCCGCCAGCAGGAAGGAGACCTCTCCCATCTCAATGCGGACTACGACGCCGTTGTTGTCCTCGTCCGAAGCGGTGCCACTGAGGAACTCGTGCGGCGGATGTAGTATCTCCAGGACAGCGCCATAGCCAAGCTCGACCCGCTGGCCCGCGGCGGCACGCACGCTGTCGATCCCCTTCGCGTCGATGACGCCCAGCCACTCCCAGTACGCGCTGGAGCCATACTCGATGCCTTCGGAGTACAGCACCTGTTTCACATCGTAGCGTCGCAGCACCTCCACCAGCCCGCAGACGTGGTCATCGTGCGGATGGGTGAGCACCACGAGGTCGATCCGCTTCTCCCAGAAGGGCAGCATCTCGCCCAGCTCAAGGCAGACTTTCTCCGGGCTCGGCCCGCCATCGATGAGCACGTGGTGGCCCGCCGGGCCGGTCACCAGGATGGCATCCCCCTGGCCGACGTCGAGCACGCTGACGGTGAGCGTGCCACGGCTGGGCGCCGCGGCTGCCGCCGCCCACACCAGTATCGCGATGATAGCGAGCGCGGTGACGAGCCACACCGTCGCCCGGCGCCTGCCACTCTGGGGCATCATGCCGGGTGCACCCCCCTCCCGCCGAAGGCCAGCACCGCTCCGCCGAGCAAGCCATAGTACAGCCATACCCAGGCACCATCCATGTGCCCCAGCTCCATCGAGGCGAAAGGAAGAGCGGCGAAACCGCCCACGACCACAGTCATGAACTTCAGGACCAGCCAGTCCGCCCAGCCGAACACCTGAGCGACGCCCACACTGCCCAGCCCGATGCCGCCGGTCAACGCTGACAGAATGATAACGGCCGGCAACACCGGCAGGAGGAGCAGCGTCGCCACGATGCCCACCAGCGAGACGTACCCGAAGTAGTACGCCACCAGCGGCAGCGTGGCGACGACAGCCGCCACGCTGTAGGCGAAGCTGTCGACCACGACGCCCGGGGCCTTCCTTTTGCGCCCCCACTCCTGCAGCCCGGGTCCGAGGACCACAACCCCGGCAACAGCGGCGAAGCTCAACTGGAAGCTAACGCTCCACAGCAGCCGGGGGCTGACCGCCACCATGATCGCCGCCGCAAAGGCCAGCGCCGTGACGGCGCTGCGTTGCCGGCCCAGGAACACGCCGAGAAGGAACAGGGTCACCATTATCGCCGCTCGCGCCACCGACGGCGACATGCCGGCCAGCACCGCATAGGCCCACAGCACCACGAGAGTGACCGCGAAGTACGTTGGCCTGTGCCGCCCGAAGAGCCAGACCGACCCGCTGAGCACGATACCGCTCACGATAGCCATGTGAAGCCCGGATATGGCCAGCAGGTGGGCCGTTCCGGAGTGGCGGAAGTCCTGGTACAGTCCGGCGGGGATGCTATGGCGCAGGCCGAGGAGCATTCCCTGCGCCAGCGACGCCTCCGGCTCCGCCATCGCCGCGCTCAACGCCTGCGCCATCCCGTGCCTCACCAAGTACAGCCACTGGAGCGGCTGCGGTCCCTGGCCGCCGGCCACGAGTTCCACCTCGGGGTAGGTCATGGTGGTGTAGACGCCGCGTCGCGCCAGCCAGTCCCGGTAGTGGAAGCCATCGAGGTCGTCGGGCGGCTCCACCACACGTCCCGTCACCCGCAGCAGGTCGCCGTACTCATACGACGGGTATCTCGTGGTGTGCACCAGGACGTTGCCCCGCGCCGTCTGTCCGTCCACCGCCCGCGTCTGGAGAACGAGCGCCATCGACGAGTCGCCCGGCTCGGGCTCCTCTATAACAAGGCCCAGCACCTCAACCGTCCCACCGCCCGCGTACGCCTGGAGGTCGTCGCTCACAGGCACAGCCGCGAACCGAACGCCGCCAAGGAGGAAAAGGGCAAAACACAGTCCGCCCAGGAGTAATCCACGCCTCCTGCGCAGCAACAGCGCCACAACGACGGCGGCCACACTGCCCGGGAGCGCGACCGTCCATGGCAGCCCGAAGTGAGACCCGAAGTACACGCCGACGACGAAGGCTAGACTCAGGTAGACCAGGGTCACCTGCTCCGCCCTCCGGATGGCGTGATATGCCGACCCCGCGCGACGGCCACACTCTTCATCGCACCGTCACCAGCCCCTTGATCGAGTCGTACGTCGCCTGTCCAACGCCTTCCACCGACATCAGTTCCTCCGTCGTGCCAAACGGGCCGTTGTCGTGGCGATAGCTGACTATTCGCCCGGCCAGCGCCGGACCGATCCCTGGCAGCGCCTCCAGAAGCCACGCGTCGGCGGTGTTCAGGTCGACTCTCTGAGGCGCGTCGCTCTCCTCCGGCACGGCAATGATGTCCCCGTTGTACAGCGGCGCCGTTGTATCCAGACAATCGAGGTCAGCGCACGCAGTGGGCCCACCCGCAGCGTCGATCGCGTCGGCGACGCACAGTCCGCAGCCATCGAGCGCGAAGATGCCAGGGCTCTCCACCTCGCCAATCACACAGCAGGTCACGGTGCATGACGGCTCCGAGAGCACGATCTCAAGCCCGCTTCTTGCCCACGGGCGCCTGTACGTCAGCATCACGCACCCGATCACGATGACGATGAGAAGCGCCACGAACACCAGCTTTTTGTGTCGCTCAAGCCACGTGGTCATTGCTGCACCTCCTGCGTCTCGACATGCTACGTATAGCGTGTAGGATAGTCGTATGTCAATCTTATACGTTGTTTTTCCCCTCGCGGTGTTCTATAATTGGCACACTGTCCATACCACAGCTAAGGAGATTGTTATGCCTTCCTACGCCTTTTTCAAAGGGGAGTTCATGCCGCTGGCTGAGGCCAAGCTCGGCATCATGACCCATGCCTTCAACTACGGCACCGCCTGCTTCGAGGGCATTCGAGGCAACTGGAACGCCGACCACCAGCAGATGTACGTCTTTCGCGTGGCAGACCACTATCAGAGGCTCCTGAAGAGCTGCCGCGTGCTCAACATCGACATCAAGTACAGCCTGGAGAAGCTGTGCCAGCTCACGCTGGAGCTGGCTGAGATGTGCGGCTCCCAGGAGGACATCTACATCCGTCCCCTGGCGTACAAGAGCGCGGAGGAGGTCGGGGTAAGGCTCCACAATCTGGAGGACGACTTCCTTCTCTTCGCCACCCCCTTTGGCGCGTATCTCGACGTGACGAAGGGGGTGAGGTGCTGCGTCTCTTCATGGCGACGCGTGGACGACAACATGATCCCGCCGCGCGCCAAGATAACCGGCCTGTATGTCAACAGCGCCCTCGCCAAGACCGAGGCCCACGACAACGGATTCGACGAGGCCATTCTCCTCACACAGGAAGGGCATGTCTCCGAGGGCAGTGGCGAGAATATCTTCCTGGTGATGAACGGCAAGCTGGTCACCCCGCCGAGTTCGGACAACATCCTCATCGGCATCACCCGGGAAACGGTGATAACGCTGGCGAAAGAAGAGCTGGGCATCGATACCGTCGAGAGGTCAATCGACCACGGCGAACTGTACACCGCCGACGAGTGCTTCCTCACCGGAACGGCGGCCCATGTCACGCCGGTCACCGAGATCGATTACCGCAAGGTGGGCGACGGGCAGATAGGCAAGGTAAGTAAGAAGCTTCAGGAGATGTACTTCGACGTGATAATGGGCAGGAACGAGAAGTACTCCAGGTGGTGCACCCCGGCCTACAAGGAGGGCAAGGCATAGGCCACATGTCCTGGATGCGGTGGGAGACGTTCGGAGCTGATTACCTCCTGCTCGCATTCATGGTCAGCGTGGGCGTTCTACAGCTCGTCGTCGCCTGGCGAAGGCTCGACGGGCTTTCCCTTTTCCTGCGCCGACGATACCTGGCATACGCCTTGAGCGTGCTGCTCATCGCGGCCGCGTACTGGCTCTTCTTCAGGCACCCACGCAACATCCCCGACTATGCCGGCGGTCTCGCCGGGGCGCAGCTCTTCATCTACACCATCGCCGGTATCGTCGCCGCCGTGCTCGCCACACTCATCGTTTCCTCAGCGTTAAACGCCCGATGGAGCACACCTGACCCGGCAGGCGTAGAGAAGGGAATCAACGCCCTCAAGCGGATGACCTACTTCCAGGCTCTTAGGAGGAGCTTCCAGAAAAGGGGAGTGGATGATCTCGCTTGACGAGCGGTTGTTCTTCCTCATTAACGGCCTGGCGGGGCGTTCCCCGGCTTTTGACCAGGCGATGGCATTGTTCGTGGGTGACTACTTCATTCCGGTCACCCTCTCCGTGGTAGTCTTCGCCCTGTGGTTCATAGGGAAGGACGCCACCGCCAGGGAAAGGAACCAGCGCGCCATATTCACCACCGCCACGGGAATCGGTTTCGCTTCCGCTATCGTCAAGCTCATGAACCTCGGGCTCGACCGCCTCAGGCCCTTCGAGGCGTACCCCGACCAGGTGTACCCTCTTTTCTACACGTGTACCGACCCCTCGTTCCCCGCCAACTCCGCAGCCGTGGCGTTCGCCTTCGCCATGGGCGCGTGGTTTGCCGACCGCCGGGCGAGCGTCCTGCTGCTCTGTCTCGCTATCCTGTGGTCCTTCGCCAGGGTCTACTGCGGGGTGCACTACCCGCTCGACATCCTTGGGGGCGCAGCCATCGGCATCGTGGCCACCTTTGCCGCGCTGGGGGTCATTCGCCTGGTCGAGCCCCTGCCCACCTGGGTACTCACCCTGATGAGGAGGCTGTACCTCGCCTAGCTTCTCGCTCAGCCCATTCAACATGAGCCAGCACGTGACCGCCACTACGCACCATGCCAGTGCGCTTACGGCGCCAGCCGCTGATACAGGCGCTCTTTTGACACTACCAGGCCAAGCTGCTATAGTTCCCGTCGGAGATGAGAGAAATGAAAACACAACGTTTCCTGGTTTTCCTGACCGTCATAGCCCTGATGCTGGCAGCCGCCGCATGCGACACCAGCGCCCCAGCGGACGCCACACCGACACCGACTTCGTCGCCGTCGTCTGAGATGAGCGCCGAGCAGATCGCCGACCAGGCGGTCGCGGCCAGCGCCGAGGTCGATACCTGCCAGTTCGACATGGACATGACCATGGACATGTCCTTCACCGAGGCCGGGGAGACCTATGAGATCCCCTTCACCGTAACCAGCGAGGGAGCCGTCGACAAGCCAAACGCGAAGCTGTTCACCGCTTCGGCGATGGCTATGGAGATACCCGGCGAAGGGACGATGGAGCTCTCCATCCAGACGTATATTGTTGACCGCTGGATGTATCTGGGCATGGAGATGCCCGGCGTTCCCCTCGTGTGGGTGAAGAGCCCGATGGAGACCCAGGACTGGGAGGGGATGGACGTGGTATCCGGACAGATGGACCTCCTTCTTGACGTGGAAGTAGACCTGGTCGGCACCGAGGCTGTCGATGGGACCGAGTGCTACGTCCTGGAAATCGTCCCCGACATGGATAGCCTGTGGGCGCTCGTCGAGATGGCGGGCGGCGACGAGGGGTTGCCTTCCGATCTTGACCCCGAAGAGCTCATCACCGATGTCTCGGTCACGCAGTGGGTGGCACAGGATACCTTCTTCACCAGAAAGACCGCTATCGATTTGACCATGGCACTCACGCCTGAGGCACTGGGCGTATCGTCCGAAGAAGCGGGGGACTTCGATGGGACCGCAGAGCTTGCGCTGGTCACGACCATGCACCACATCAACCAGCCGGTCACCATCGAACTGCCACCGGAGGCGGAGCAGGCGGCGGAGATGTAGCAGGCCCTGGGCTCTGGTCCGGCGGGGTGTGGCGCAGTGGTTAGCGCGCATGGTTTGGGACCATGAGGTCGCCGGTTCAAGTCCGGCCACCCCGACCATAGCGCTGTGACCGCATATCTCTGACCACAAGCGGTCCCGGCACGTTCCCCCGGGCAGGGCATGCTGACGCCGCAGAGCACATGTCAACCGACCGGCGGAAAGCACCACAGAAGGAGAGGACGTCAATGTTTGAGAAGATACTTGTCTGCCTGGATGGCTCAGAGCTGGCGGAGCAGATTCTGCCGTACGCAACGGAGCAGGCTTTGCGCTTCGGCAGCAGGGTCGTACTCCTCGAGGTGGTCCGCCCATCCACTACATACGTGACACCTGGAGTACCCGGTACCAGCCCGGGAATGGCGGTGTTCACCGATGCGGACGTCGATCAGGCTCTCAGGGAATGGGAGGAGTCGAAGGCGTACCTCGACCGCGTGGCGCGGCGGCTGCGCCGGCGGAAGCTGCGCGTCTCCCCTGTGACGCTCACCGGACCGACCGGCCCGGCAATAGTGGCCTACGCGCAGGAGAACGGTGTGGACCTCATCGCTCTCGCCACCCACGGGCGCAGCGGAGTAGGACGCCTGGTGCTCGGCAGCGTCGCTGACTACGTCGTACGGAAGTCCAACCTGCCTATTCTCATCACCAGGCCACAGTACAAGGCTGGCTAGCGAGGGCATCGCTTCGTCCAGCCGCGCCTGTGCGCTCACCGAGCGGCATCTATGACAGCCCCTTGAGGCTTCTGCTCACCTGACTCGCCCGCCATAAGGGAGTGACGCACAGGCTCGAACCTCCCCTGGAAGAACCGCAGGTGCTCGGGTTCGAGCATCATTCTCAGACCGCAGATCGTGTCCCGCTTCTCGTACAGTCGAATCACCGCACCGGCCACCACGTCCATGTCGGTGTTGGTGTAGACCCGGCGCGGAATGGTCAGCCTTACAAGCTCGAGCTTCGGCATCCTTTCCCGGCCCGTCTTCGGGTCGCGCCCGGCCGACACGGTGCCCCTCTCCATCCCACGGATTCCAGACTCAAGGTAGAGCGCAGCGGCCAGCGCCTGCGCGGGATACTCATGCTGAGGGACGTGAGGCAGGAACCTCTTGGCATCGAGGAACACAGCATGGCCGCCGACCGGAACCACGATCGGGATGCCAGCCTCATGAAGCCTGTACCCCAGGTACTCGACCTGGCCCACCCTGGCAGCTATGTGGTCATCGTCGACCATCTCACGGATGCCCCGTGCCATTGCCTCCATGTCGCGGCCGGCAAGTCCTCCGTATGTGTGCAGGCCCTCGAACACCACCACCTGGCCCTTGGCCTCGACGAACAGCTCCTCGTCGTTGCAGGCCAGGAACCCCCCGATGTTGACCAGGACATCTTTCTTGGCCGAGACCGTCGCTCCGTCGGTGTGGGAGCAGATCTCCTTGACAATCTGCACCACCGGCTTCTCCCGGTACCCTTCCTCCCGCTGCTGTATGAAGTAGGCGTTCTCCACAACCCTCGTCCCATCCAGCATCAGAGGTATGCGGTGCTCGTCGCACAGCGCCCGCACCGCCCTGAGGTTCTCCATGGAGAACGGCTGGCCTCCCGCCATGTTCACGTTCGCCTCCATCGAAACGTAGGGGATTCTCTCGCGGCCAACATCAGCTACCAGCTTCGCCAGCCTGGCCACGTCGATGTTGCCTTTGAACTGGTGCCAGCTCTCCGGCTCATGTGCTTCGTCGATGCTCACGTCAACCCAGATACCCTTCGCCAGCTCCTGGTGCAGACGTCTGGTGGTGAAGTACATGTTATTGGGAACGTAGTCCCCCTCCTCAATGAGGATGCGCGACATTATGTGCTCGGCCGCCCGGCCCTGGTGCATGGGGACGACGTACTTGTAGCCGTAGACCTCCTGGACCGCTTCCTCCAGATGATAGAAGTTCTTGCTCCCGGCGTAGGCCTCGTCTCCCAGCATCATCGCCGCCCATTGCCTGTCCGACATCGCCGACGTCCCGCTGTCAGTCAAGAGGTCGATGTAGACCTCATCCTCCTTCAACAGGAAGGTGTTGAAGCCGGCGTCGCTGATCGCTTCCCCCCGGCGCGTCCAGCTCTTGGCGATCTCCATCTGTTCCTTGGTCAGCAGTTCCACCACCTTCACCCTGTAGGGCGCCGGTGCCGGTGTGAATGCCCTTCTCATGTCCTTCCTCCGTGGGTCGCGACGCACAAGCTGGCGCCGTCATGTGCGGCCACGCAAACACCTTACGGAGCCGTCGTTGCAGTGTCAAAGGCGGCGGTGCGCTCGAAAACGCCACGTCCTCGCCGGTCCGCGTTCCTTATTGATTCCGGAGCGTCCAGTCGTGCACGAATACGCCCCGCTCCCGGCGCTCTCTTCGGAAAACGGCGACCCGTCACAGCCCGGCCGTTTCTCCCGCAGTGCCATGGCTGGGCAGGAATGCTCGGGCACGTCATTGCGCTGCCCCAGCCAGCATCCGTCCGCAGGCCACGTGAAGGGCCCCCTGCCACTTCCGTGACACCCGCAGCACGCGCTGCCATACTTGGGCCGTGATCGACGACCTCGACAGGCGCCTTGTCGCAGAGCTTGCCCGAGACGCACGACTAACCAGCGCAGAGCTGTCGCGCCGGCTGGGTGTGAGCGACACCACCGTACGCCGGCGCATTCGCCGTCTTCAGCGCGACGGCACTATCACCAGCACGGTTGTGCCTGACGCCGCCAAGCTGGGCTACTCCCTGGTGGCACTCATAGCCCTTCAGGTCGAACTCGGCAGCATAGACGAGATTGCCCAGTCGCTTGTCGCTTACCCCAACATACGCTACGTCGCCGACTGCACCGGGACCCACGACATGCTCATCGGCGCGTGGTTTCGCTCCCCTCACGAACTGAGCCGGTTTGTCAAAGACCATCTGGCGCGGATGCCAGGTATCAGAAGGAGTGAGACCTTCCTCGTACTTGACGTCAAGAAGAACGAAACAGGCTGGCTACAGAAGCTTCACTAGGCGGGCTGGCGCCTCCACCCGGCGCCATACAGGCAATCCGTAGATGTAGTGACGTTCCCCGCGGCCTCCGGCCCATCGCCGCCTGCCGGGCACATGCCGCCCTGGCGTGGAGGCCAGGTCAGGCGTGGGCGTTCTCGAAGTAGTAGCCCACTCCGGGCTCGCTCATGACGTAGCGGGGTTGAGACGGGTCCGGCTCGATCTTCTTGCGCAGATGCCAGACGTAGATGCGCACGTAGTCCAGGTCATCCACGTAGCCCCAACCCCACACCTTCTCCAGCAACTGCCTGTGCGTAAGGACACGCCCGGCGTTCTCCAGCAGCACGGCGCACAGCCGAAACTCCGTCGGCGTCAGCTTCACCCGCTCGCCCTCGACCATGACCATGCGCCGCCCGACATCGACGCTCAGGTACTCGTCGGCATAGGCAGTGTCTCTCTTCCTCTCATGTGATGGCGAGAGCTCGGCGCGCCGCAGCACGGCCCGCACCCTGGCCAGCAGTTCCCTGTTGCCGACCGGTTTGATCAGGTATTCGTCAGCGCCGTGATTGAGGCCACGCGCGATGTCCTCCTCGGTCTTCTCATAGCCCGTCAACATGATGATCGGGGCATCGGAGACCTCCCGAATCCGCCTGCACGTCTCCCAGCCGTCCATCCTGGGCATCAGAATGTCGAGCAGCACTAGGTCCGGCTTGTGAGCGAACAGCAGGCGCAGCGCCTCCTGGCCGTCAACCGCGGTCAGCACCTCGTAACCCTCGTGACTGAGCACCTTGCTCACGAGCCTGACGAAGTCGGGAGCATCATCCACGACGAGTATTGTCTTCGCCACTATCACTCCACACGGCCGTTGCCTCTTCCGTGCGCCCCAGGCGCAGCATCTCGGCAACCACCTGTACCAGGCGACGGGTGTCGATCGGCTTGGGAAGGTAGACATTCCACCCGGCTCCAAGCACCTTCGCCTCGTCGCCCTTCATCGCATGGGCAGTCACCGCGACAACAGGCACGCTCTTCAACCCTGGCATCTGCCGCAGCCTCCTCGTTGCCTCAAGCCCGTCAACCCTGGGAAGCTGCACGTCCATGATGACCAGGTCGGGCTTCTCCCGCGCAGCCACCTCCAGCGCTTCCTCCCCATCCGTTGCCTGAAGCAGGCCGTAGCCGTGTGGTCTGAGCGTCATAATCGCCAGCCTCATGCTCTGGGGATTGTCCTCCACAATGAGTATCCTCTCGACCATCTTTCCTACCCTCGAGCGCCCGCTGAGTGCGACTGGCCACGCAGCGGCAGCGTGAACCGGAACGTGCTCCCATGCCCGGGCGTGCTTTCGACCCAGACGTGCCCTCCCATCATATCCACCATTTGCCTGCTGAGCGCGAGACCGAGCCCGGTGCCCTCCCTCCCACCATTGCTGAACCCGTATCCCTGGACAAAGGGCTCGAAGATGTGCGCCTGGTCCTCCTCGCCAATCCCCACGCCGCTATCGACCACGGAGACCAGACACATGCCCTGCCTCCGGCCGGCCTCGACGCTCACCTCGCCGCCCGGCGGGGTGAACTTGATCGCGTTGCTCAGCAGGTTCAGAAGCACCTGCCTGAACCGCCTCTCGTCGGCGCGAACAGGTGGCAACCCTTCCTCAATACGAACGAACAGCCTGTGCTGCCTCTCCCGCAGCATCGGCCTGACGCTCTGGATCACGCTGGCAACAAGAGCTGGCACGGCCACGTCTTCCTGCCTGAACTCCATCCGCCCCGCCTCTACCTTGGACAGGTCAAGCACATCGTTTATGAGGCCAAGCAGGTGCCGACCACTGTCACAGATGTCAGCCAGACACTGCCTCTGCTCTTCGTTGACGCCGCCAGGCACCCCGTCCAGCATCAGTTCAGAGAAACCGATGATGGCATTCAGTGGCGTCCGGAGTTCGTGAGACATCCTGGCCAGGAACTCAGACTTGTGCCTGCTGGCATCCTCCAGTTCCGCCGTCTTCTTCCTCAGTTCCTCACGTTGGGCCAGCAGTTCCTGCCTCTGTAGCTGAAGCTCCTCGTTCTGGGCATCCAGTTGCCGGTTCTTGTCCCGAAGCATTCGTTCAGCTTCCCTGCGCTGCGTGATGTCGATGAACGAGCCGACCATGTGAACAGGTCTGCCCTCGTCACTGGTGATCATGCTGGCTGAAAGCTGGACATGAATCGCTGCGCCGTCTTTCCGTTTTGCCGGCAGCTCCCCGGCCCAACTTCCCCGCTCGTGCAGGGCGCTCACCACGAATGCCGCCTCCTCCTCGCTCTGCCAGAACTCTGCGAAAGACCTGTCCAGAACCTCCGCCTCACTGTCGTATCCCCACATCTTCAGAAAAGAGCTGTTCACATAGGTCAGTCTGCCATCCAGCCCGGCCATGGCCACACCGTTTATCATTGACGCCACGGCAACATCTTTGACGCGCCTGCCTCCCCCAGTTCGTCTGCGGTCAGCGGCCACGCCAGGGGAACGCTCTCCCATTCTATCGGTTCTGTCAGACATCGCTTTCAACACTGTCCGCGGGTCACGTGCCCGTCGGGAGGCAACGTGCTGCTCGACTCTTCCTGCAATCGGGAACCACCTCAGTCCTCCGAAGCCGCATGCAGCTCCATCTCAACTGGCGTCCTCCACTGAGGCGCCACCCCGGCCCGATGGCCACAGCGATATTCAGAAGTCCCCCTCCTTTAACAGCCTCTTAACCACGGTTTTATGGCCAATTAATCCGCACGCCATACCATGAGAGTGAGAGGCGATGAAGCAGAGAGGAGACAGCAGTACGGTGGATGGCGGGGTTCCCTGGAAGACGCTTGGACATACACTCGTGGCCGGCGTTCTCTGCGGGACCATTGCAGTCCTCGTAGATATGGACCACCTCCTGTGGTACCTGTTTCAGGGCGCCTTTCCTTTCGGGCGGTTCCTGCACGCACCACTCCTGTACGCAGCGTGTGCTGTCCTAGCTGTCTACCTCGTCTCCTTCGCCGGGTTGTTCATCAGGGCCCGATGGACTCCGCGTCCGAGAAAGGTACGCGCCTCAGCCAGCGGAAGCCAGATGGGGAACCACGAGCGTGTATATGGCCACCCCGTTGTGGCTCGCTGACCCAGACCTGCCTGTCTCGACCCATCGGACACTCCCCATTGCCGGCATTGTCCCTGCCCTAGAACAGCCCTATCCAGTAGTCCTCGATAACGTGCGTTATCACGGCCATGCATGCAGCCGGCACCAGACACACCAGGAAGGTGGCTCCGGTGCTCATATTCAAACGTTTCTTCATTCCGGAGACGTGCACCATCGTCAGCGCGAACAGAAACACCGCTGCCCCGACAAGGAAACCGAACAGCCAGTGCATCACTTCACACACGACGGCATGCTCGATTTCCCAGGGCATGTCAGTCCCCTCGATTCAACGCACTGAAGCTGGGCGGACCCACCGTACCACGCACGCCGCTGCGGCATACCTGTTCGTCGGGTCAGTACAGCGAGCCAGCATGACTGCCTTCTCCTTCATACACGCCGCCCTGCTCTTGTAACGCGTCCGTTGGCTTTCGCCGTAATCTTCGCCGTCCGCCCAACCAGCGCCAGCGTCCCGCCCCCCATGAGCGCGAACAGGCCCGCAACGAAATAAAGCACTAGGGCAAACACGATGACCGATTCATAGCCGTGCAGTGATAGAGGGCTATCGCCGATGAGCCGCAGCATGTCGTGTACCGAGACCAGGCCCACGACCACCAGCGCACCGCTGGCCAGCCACAACAGAATCCCGGCCTCGGTGGGTCTCCGTCGACCCAAGGCACCGCCGATGATTCCCATTAGTCCAATGGGTATCAGCATAACCAGCCATACCGGGGCACCCACCAGCGCAACGCTGCTCCAGGTGTCACCCGCCGGGACGCCAAGGACGGCTGCGACCAGGCCTGCCATGAGATAGGCCACCCCTCCCAGTACTCCGATAACCATTGCTGCTGTCAGCATGTTTCACCTCTGCCCAGCGCTGTCTGCAATCACAACGCCCGCAGACCATTGCGCACGAATACAGGCTATATGGCACACCAGGACCGCACAATCGGGAGGCACCTGACTTCAGGCCTCCAAATACCTGACTCGGGCATGCGGAAGAGCGAAGCAGGCGGGTCGAGTGCGGGGATTCGAAGGGGTCGCCAGTCCAGGCGCTGTCAACGGGCGCGACCAACAGGGCATGGTGCGCCCTCTCAGCCCTACCGTGCGGCGGCTGTGACACCCAGGCCAGGGCTGATGTAGATGCGGTCCGCAGCCACTGCGCGGACTGCTTCGACGAGCTCCTCACCGGCGCAGTCCTTGAGGACATACCCCGATGCGCCAGCCTTCAGCGCTCCGATGACGAAACGTCTGTCGGCATGCATCGACAGTGCCAGAACCTTGATCGCCGTCCCGGCGGCAGCTATCTGTCGCGTGGCCTCGATCCCGTTCAGATGAGGCATAATCAGGTCCATTACCACCACATCCGGCCTCAGCCGGCGGGCCGCCGCGACCGCTGCCCCACCGTCCTCCACCTCGCCAATCACCTCAATATCGGGCTGGCACTCAAGCAACTCGCGAAGCCTGTCGCGCACGAACCTGCAGTCGTCAGCAAGAACAACCCTCACGCTCACATCGGTTCCTTACGTGACAGAGCACGCCCTTCCGGCCTCCCATCCTTCCCGGCGCTAACCAGCCACGCCCCACCACTGGCCATGCGGACGTGTCGGCACAAAATACCATGCAGCACCATGTCTGTCAATACAAGGCTGCCTCTATTTTCAGGTTATCTTCTTGCACTCCTTGTATATGTCTTACAGTGTTACGGACTGTTAAAGTCACTTCCTATGCGCCACTGCCTTCTATGACGCCAATTCCTCTTGTCTCATGGAACGCTGCGATGCAGCTGCCAGGGATCTGGTCTGGCACCAACCGGGGGATGTTGAGCGAAGCAGCGGGCGCGTCCTGGCCACCCCCATCAGCGGCCACAGCGCGCTGGCGGGTCGGCCCTATTCTTCAAGCGAGGTGAGCCCCTCACGGACGGCGTACTTGGTCAGCTCAGCCACGCTGTGGATGTTGAGCTTGTTCATTACCTGCTGGCGGTGTGTCTCTACCGTCTTCACGCTCACACCGAGAGCTGACGCCGTCTCCTTCGTCGTTTTGCCTTCGGAGATGAGTTGAAGCACCTCGCGCTCCCGGGCGCTGAGGGAGTTGAAGAGAGGCGAGTCATCGTCCACCCCCCGCCTGACATAGCCTTCGACCATGGTCCCGGCTATGCCTGAGCTGAGATAGACCTGGCCAGCCATCACCACGCGTATCGCCCTTATCAACTCGTCCAGCGCGCAGTCCTTCAGCAGGTAGCCCGAGGCGCCGGCGCCCAGCACGCCAGCAACGAAGCGCCTGTCCGAGTGCATTGAAAGCGCCAGCACCTTGACTGCAAGGTCGTCGCCAACAATCTGTCGCGTCGCCTCGACGCCGTTGAGGTCGGGCATGCTCAGGTCCATGACGATGACGTCTGGCCTCTGCGTACGCGCCAGTTCCACCGCCTGACGCCCGTTGTCGGCCTCGGCCACCACCTCTATGTCCTGCTCCTTCTCTAACAGAGAACTGAGGCCCTGCCGCATGATGCGGTGGTCATCGGCGAGAACAACCCGTATGCTCATCTCATTCCTCCCAAACGTGCGCTAAGCGCTCTCCAGCGGCACAGTCAGTGTCACCCGGGTCCCCTTCTCAGGTTCGGACTGTACGTCAACGTCGCCGCCCAGATCGGTCATTCGTTCGCGTATGCTGAACAGGCCGAAACCCCGCGTTTTCCACTCCCGTTCCGACACATGAAAGCCAACGCCGTCGTCGGTGACCTCCACCCGGATGCTGTCGTTGCTGCGGGACACGGCGACGGTGACGGTCCTGGCGTGAGCGTGCCGTGCCACGTTCATCAACAGCTCCCGCACGGCACGGAAGAGGAAGGCGCGCGCGTCGTCTCCCAGCGGCTTGTGCTTGCCGTCGTCCTCGAAGACGGCGCGAATGCCGTGCTCTTCCTGCACCCGCTCCACCAGCCACTCCAGCGCAGGCCCCAGACCAAGCTCGTAGAGGATAGGGGGGCTGAGGTCAAAGGTGAGCGAGCGCGTGTCCTGGACGGCGCGGTCCAGGAGTCCGGCGATCTCGTCCAGTTGCGTGTCG
>JAXHUA010000062.1:0-20052 GCA_034189695.1 Chloroflexota bacterium
TCGACTCGTGCCCGAACGCCCTGTGACTCCTCGCCCATTGTGTCGCTGGCCAGCTTCTCATATTCGATTCTCGGCACCTGAACGAAGATATCGATGCGGTCGAGCACGAGTCGAGTCAGCTCGTTCGATTCAGCGTGAGCGGTTCCGACAGGCGATGCTCTCGTGCAATGCTGAGATGACGCCGGTCGAGGTAAGGCAGTTCTGCCAGGTGGAGCCTGAGGGTCAGAGCCTGCTCCGCACCGCCATGAATCAACTGGCGCTCTCGGCCCGCGCCTTCCACCGGGTGCTCAAGCTGTCACGCACCATAGCCGACCTGGCCCAGGCAGACCGGGTATTCGCCGCGCATGTGGCTGAGGCGCTGCAATATCGACCGAGAGGGCTACTCTAGAGAGAGGAGCAGGCGCCACGAAGCGGGGGCGTTGCCGGAGCCGTCTCGTGGGTCGAGGAAGTAGATATCGTTGTAATAGGACCACACCTCCACCTGCGGGTAGTCGTTGTCGGCGAAGTGCTGAAACGGGTACCCCGCGCGGGAGAACCATCTTCCTTTCTCATCATCCCAGTAGGGGCCTGAGGTAGACTCCAGCGGCATCCACTGGCTGTTATACCACACCTCCACCCATGCATGGCCACCGACTTCGCCCGCGAAATCCACTTTGCCCAGAACCACCCTCACGTCATTGGCCGAAACGCCGTCAGCGCGTAGCAGGGAGGCGAGGGTGTTGGCCTGCTCCTCGCAATCGCTGACGACCCGGGGCTTGACCGGATTCCCCGGGTAGCCCGGCGTGTCCACTATGAACTCGTGGGGCATCAGCCACTTCTCTCTGACTCCGTTGAGCGTCTGGTCTGACACCCATGTCCATTGCACCGCCACGTCATAGCATTGCTTGGCACCCGAGACATCGCCTGCAAGCGCGGCGACAGCCTCGTCGTTGGGGGTAACGTACAACTGATAGCGTGATTGCCTGTCCGGCGGCAGAACGGGGTGGATTACCTCGAGTTCGTGCTTGAGTTCATCTTCATCGAGGACATCGAGCAGGGTGCGTTGCAGCTCTACTATGGGGAGGTGCTGCTGAGAGCGGTTTGCCAGCACCTGATAGAGCACCACCGACGCAGCAATGACTACGAGGGCGAGAGCTATGATAAGCAGCCACTTCGTTCTTGACATTGTGTCGCCGGGTGGCGGATTCCACTACGCTGGAGCCAGTCTGGATTATAGCACATGCAGAGATGTCTCGCATTGGCATGTGTTCGATGCTCTTTCCTGGGCAGGCACTTTCTGCTATGGTATGCGCGTTCACTCACCCGATTGCTGCTCCTGTCACGAGTCGAATCGTAGACCATCGAAATACTGCGGCGGAG
This sequence comes from Chloroflexota bacterium, assembly GCA_034189695.1. GTDB lineage: Bacteria > Chloroflexota > Dehalococcoidia > E44-bin15 > E44-bin15 > JAXHUA01. Next base: position 1,360 of record JAXHUA010000062.1, read on the forward strand.
GTAGGCAATGGATTGGAGACCTGTGCTGGCCTGGCTTGGCTCCCACGGCGTCCGCATATTGATCATACTGGCGATCGGCATCGCGGCATACTACGCACTGCACAAGCTCGTTCCCACGGCATTGAGGCATGGCGTTAAGGTCAGGCCTCGACTCACAAGAAGGGTGACCAAGAAGGACCAGGAGGAGGTGGAGAAGAGGATACAGACGCTGTCGCGCATCATTGTCGGCACTGGTACGGTCATCACTGTCGTCGTCGTCATCTTCATGATTCTTTCGGAAGTGGGAATAGATGTTACGCCGCTGCTCGCCGGCCTGGGCATCGTCGGCGTCGCCTTGGGCTTCGGCGCCCAGAGCCTCGTCAAGGACGTGCTCGCCGGCGTTTTCATCCTGCTGGAGAATCAGTACCGGGTTGGTGACGTGGCGCGAGTCGCCGATGTCACCGGTGTAGTGGAGGAGATTAATCTCAGGAGGACGGTGCTCCGCGACCTCGATGGCATAGTGCACTTTGTCCCCAACGGTGAGATAAAGGTCGCCTCTAACTACACCAGGGGATGGTCAAGAGCGAACCTCAATATCTCGGTCGCCTACGGCACTGACCTGGACCAGGCAATCGCAGTCATTAACAGGGTCGGGGCTGAGATGGTCAAGGAGCCATACTGGAAGTCAGTAATACTCAAGGCCCCAGAGGTGCTGAGGGTGGACAAACTTGGTGACTCGGGAATTGACATTAAGATACTGGGCGACACCAAGCCCATACGTCAGTGGGAGGTCATGGGTGAGTTGCGGAAGAGAGTCAAGAAGGCCTTCGATGAGGAGGGGATCGAGATACCGTGGCCTCACACCAAGCTCTACTTCGGCAACGCAATGCCCGATGAGGTGACACGGGAGGTCACAGCAGTCGGGCCGGAGGTATCGACCGAAGCACCGTCCCGTGCCCGCACCCGCGCCAAACCCCCGCCCCCGGTTCCCGATGACGACGGAGACTGACGATGCGGTACCTGCTTGACCACCTCGACGCTGTGAAGGAGTTGCTCACACTGCGTCCGCTGGGGCTGATTACGGACATCGACGGCACCATAAGCGACATCGCGGCCACACCTGAGGCCGCTGTGGTGTCCCCAATATGCCGAGAGAAGCTGGCCGATTTGACCCAAAGGCTCGATCTGGTTGCCGCCATCTCGGGGCGTCCGGCCGCCGCAGCCAGAGACATGGTCGGTGTCGATGGTATGGTATACGTCGGGAACCACGGTCTGGAGCGATGGCGCGACGGGGCTGTGGAGTACGTCGCTGGCGCGGAGAAGCACCGGGCGAAGGTGAAGGAAGCGCTGGAACGAATACGGGAGCTGCTGCCACTGGAGTGCGTCATACTCGAGGACAAAGGAGTCTCGCTATCGATTCACTACCGGCTCTGCCCCGATGTTCAAGAGGTGCGACAGCTCGTACTCAGCAAGGTGGCGACGGTCGACGTGTTGACGGACTTCCGAGTGTGCGAAGGCAAGATGGTGGTCGAATTGCGACCGGCGATCGACGTCGGCAAGGGAGTCGCGGTCCGCAGCCTGGTGGAGAGGTACAAGCTCAGAAGCGGCCTGTATCTGGGCGATGATGTCACCGATACCGACGCCTTCGAAGCGATGCATGAAGCCGGGTTCAGAGGCGCGGCTATCGCTGTGCTTGGTGAAGAATCGCCCGACGGGCTGCGCCGATCGGCGGATTTCACTCTGAACGGCGTGTCTGACGTGGAGAGGTTTCTGGCGTGGCTAGCTGCAGCTTCTGCGCGGCCAGCATAACGATGTCCCTCAGTTGTTGTTGGAGCCAGACGGTAATGTCTTCCTGCTGGATGCACTTCCTGAGAGCGAGCGCCTTCCGCCGTCTGTCCTCGGGCGGCATGGTCAGTGCCCGGTACATCGCCTCAGCCGTCCCGTCGAGGTCAGTGGGAGTGACGGTCAGCGCGTTGTCTCCAAGCTGCTCACAGGCGCCGGCTGTCTCGGATAGCACCAGGACACCGTCGGTGGTGTTGACGATGGGCCCTTCCTTCGCCACGAGGTTCATACCATCGATCACCGAATTCACCAGCAGCACGTCATACGACCTCATGCCGACGATTGCCTGGGCGTAGTTGTTCTCAAACACGGCATTAACGGGTTGCCAGTGGTCGTTTCCGTACTTGGCATTCACCTCTGATATTGCCTGGGTCACCTCTTCTGAGTATCGCCGATACTGCCGTATGTGCATTCGCGATGGGACCAGCAGCGCCAGGAAATTGACCATCCCGTGCAGTTCAGGGTGACGTTGCAGCATCAGGTCGAACGCTCGGAAGCCCCGGACGATATTCTTGCTCGGTTCGAGGCGGTCGACACGGACAATCGTCTTCTCACCGAGCAGAGGACGCAGTTTCTCCTCATACTCCTGGACAATCGGCGATTGAGTTATCTTGCGCAGGTTGTCTACATCGACGGACACCGGGTAGTGACAGACGCGAGTGATATGGTCTCCCATGCTCACCGTGCGTTCCCTGTAGTCCACGGACGCATCCGGGAGAAAAGCCTCGCATGAGTGGAGGAAGTTGCTGGCGTCTCTCTTCGTCTGCATGCCAACGATGTCCGCAGCGCACAGACCCCGGTAGATGGCCTGTCGGATCGCCGCCGGAAGAAGCTGCCAGTAGTGGACCTCCGGCCAGGGTATGTGGGTGAAGTGCTGGATTATCGCGTTCGGCAACCGCTCTCGAATGAAACCGGGGGTGAGGTACAGGTGGTAGTCGTGCAGCATGACCAGCGGAGGCAACTCCCTGCTGGAAGCTTCATCGATCACTGCGTCGGCAAAGGTGCGGTTGACGCGCACGTACCCATTGTCCCAGGCATCGTAAACGCGAGCGTCTATGTTGGGCGTATGAGAGGAGTTCCACATGTAGTGTTGTAGGAACCATAGCAATGGGTTGCAGATGACACTGTAGAACTTGTGATAGACGCTCCCGGAGGAGACAACGTAGCGAAGATAGAGACTGTGGCCGGGAAATGACGCCCGAAAGCGCTTTCCCTGGGCCATCTCACCCGCCTGGCGGTCTCCAGCGCCCATGGCGCTCGACACCCACGTGAGATCGGCGATCTGACTTATGGCGGTGAGAGCCGTCACTACACCGCCGCTGCCGCGATGACCGTGAAGCTTGCCGTCTTCGGTAATACGATAGTCGACGGGACCCCGGTTGCTCGCGAGAATGAGGTTGCTCTGTCTCAGGACAGCTTGAGAGTATTCCCTCTGGCGGCCTTTGCTACTCTTTCCAGGCATTGCGGATAACCTCAGCGGTGCTCACAGCTTTGCCGATTAGAATAGGCCACGAAAGAATGCAATATGAGACAAACCGCGAAGAGCAAAACAACGATAGCACATCCTGTCTGAGCGTGTCAAGGGCGCACTCGCTTCAGAGCCCCCATAGAAAAAGCGTGCGTTGATACGTTGCGGTGCCAGAATATCAAAGTGGTTTCACACCGGTTACGTTGGATCAAACGTGACCCGCGCCTGCGCCGCGGGGATTGCCGCCTCAGCCGAGTGTGCGGTCTGCCGACAGACGAGCCACGTTCGTTGACACGGTGTTCGAGCTTTGGCTACAATCAGAAGGCAATGAGAAGTGACGACCTTCGACGGGCATTCCTCGCTTTCTTCGAGGGAAAGGGGCACGCGATTGTGCCCAGTTCCTCGCTGATCCCTCATGGCGACCCGACGCTCCTGCTCACAAGCGCCGGCATGGTCCAGTTCAAGCCATACTTCACCGGGCAGGCAGTCGCGCCGTCTCCGCGTCTGACGTCCTGTCAGAAGTGCTTCAGGGTGAGCGACATCGACTCCGTAGGCGACTCCACCCATCTGACCTTCTTCGAGATGCTCGGCAATTTCAGCGTCGGCGACTACTTCAAGCGCGAGGCTATCCAGTGGGCCTGGGAATTCGTCATCGACCGATTGCATTTGCCGCAGGAGCGCCTGTGGGTGAGTGTCTTCCTCGACGACGATGAAGCGTACGACTACTGGCGGCAGATCGGCGTCGCCGAGGAGAGAATCGTCCGCTTCGGCGAGGAGGACAACTTCTGGGGGCCGGCGGGTGATACCGGTCCCTGCGGGCCATGCAGTGAAATCCTGTACGACCTGGGGGAGGGCGTCGGGTGCGGCAGACCTGATTGCGGGCCGAGCTGCGACTGCGGACGCTTCAGTGAGATATGGAACCTCGTTTTCACCCAATACGACCAGCGGGAAGACGGCAGCAGAGTGCCACTGCCCAGGCCGAATATCGACACCGGCATGGGGCTGGAGCGCACCGCGGCGGTGTTGCAGGGGAAAGCGTCGGTCTATGAGACTGACCTGTTCGTTCCACTGCTGGACAGCGTGTCACGACTGGCGGGCAGGCGCTACGGAGAAGACAAGGTCAATGACCGCTCACTTCGAATCGTGGCGGAGCATGGTCGCGCTGTGACCTTCCTGCTGGCAGACGGCGTGATACCGTCCAACGAGGGGCGCGGATACGTGTTGAGGCGGGTGCTGAGGCGGGCTGTGTTGTTCGGCAGGAAGCTCGGTCTCGCAGAGCCGTTTCTGAGCGACCTGGCGGACGTGACCATCTCCCACATGCAACGTCAGTACCCGGAGCTTGGCAGAGAGCGCAAGTACATCGAGACTACCATCAAGGCTGAAGAGAGCCGCTTCGCCCAGACCCTCGAGGTGGGTCTGACCCTTCTCGACGGAATCGTCGAGGAAGCCCAGCGGAGAGGCGACGGGCTGATTCGAGGAGAGGACGTTTTCAGGCTCTACGACACGTACGGGTTCCCCAGAGAGATAACCGCGGAGATCGCCGCCGACAACGGCCTGTCGCTGGACGACGAGGGCTTCGAAGCCGAGATGGAGCGTCAGAGGGAAAGAGCGAGAGCTGCGCAGCAGACTACCCTGAGCGATACGGTTGTCCTAGGAGATAGAGCTTCCGCTATTGTTATCCCGCGCAGTACGGGATTTGTGGGCTATGATAAGCTAAGACACAAGTCTACCATCGTGGTCTTGCTTCCAGAGAACGAATGGCCGGAGGAGGAGAGCATAGCTTCGGTTTCGCAAGGACAGAACGTTGGAGTTATTATTCGTGAGACACCCTTCTATGGGGAAATGGGTGGGCAGGTCGGCGATACCGGCGAGATACGCGGGCCGAACGGTCGCGTGGTGGTAAGCGATACGACGCGTACGGCGGACGACCTTATCGTCCACCACGGCGAGGTGGTTGAGGGGACTATGGCCGAGGACGAAGCTGTCACGGCCACAGTGGACCGCGAGCGTCGCCTCGACATCATGCGCAACCATACAGCCACGCACCTGGTCCAGGCGGCTCTGCGACATGTGCTGGGCGAGGACGTTCGGCAGTCCGGCTCTCTGGTTGCGCCGCAGCACCTGCGGTTCGACTTCACCCACCAGGGCGCCCCGACGAAGGAGCAGCTGGCGCAGGTCCAGCACATGGTGAATGGCATGATCCGCGACAACCTGCCAGTCAGGAGCAGGGTGATGCCGCACGGGGAGGCGCTCGAGGCAGGGGCCCTCGCTTTCTTCGACGAGAAATACGGGGACGAGGTGAGAGTCCTGGAGATAGGCGAACCAGCGATAAGCCGGGAGCTTTGCGGCGGCACACACGTGGCGCGCACGGGTGACATCGGCTTTATCCAGATAGTGGCCGAGAGCAGTATCGGCGCCGGCATCCGTCGGATTGAGGCCCTCACCGGCCGCGGCGCCGAGGCACTGATTGAGGAGCGGCTCTCTCTCATGGAGCGTGTGGCTGATGAATTGAAAGCGCCGGTGTCGGAGATAGGGACGAGAATAGCCTCACTTCAGGCCACCTTGGACGCCGAACGGAAGAAGGCACAGGCCCTCGAGCGTCAGGTCCTCTTAAGCAATATCGATTCAATAGTGAGTCAGGCCGAGTCAGTGGATGGAGTGACGGTGCTGGCGGCGAGAGTCCCGGCGTCGGACATGGATGCTTTGCGACAGGTCGGCGATGTGATCAGGGAGCGCCTGGGCAGCGCGCTGGTTGTCCTCGGCGCGGTGTACGGCGGCCGTCCCAACTTCGTGGCCATGGCCACGCCCGACCTGGTGGAAAGAGGACTTCATGCGGGAGACATCGTCAAGCAGGTTGCGGCCGTCACTGGGGGTGGAGGTGGCGGCAAGGCTCAGATGGGCCAGGCGGGCGGCAGGGATGCCACCAAGCTCGATGAAGCCCTGAAGCTGGCGAAACGACTGGTGGTCAAGCGTGGCGATACTGGGGCTTGATTTCGGAGAGAGGCGCATTGGCGTTGCACTGGCCGACGCAGACGGTCTTGTTGCCATTCCGCTGACCGTGCTGGAACGGGTGAGCGAGGAGGCAGACGCAAGCGGTATTGCAGCGCTGAGTCGTCAGTATGGGGCCAAGCGCATTGTGGTGGGGCTGCCGCTTTCGCTTGATGGGGGCATCGGCAACCAGGCCGAGACAGTCCTCGCCTTCGCCAGAACGTTGAGTGAGTCAATTGATGTCCCCGTCGATACATGGGACGAGCGCTACTCTACAGTTGCCGCGGAGAGCATGCTGCTGGAAACCGGGATGAAGAGTCGGAAGCGGAAGGGGCGGCGTGATGCACTGGCGGCGGCGATCATCCTCCAGAGCTACCTCGACAGCAACAAGCTTGCACGAGACTAGGACGCATGACCGAGTACGTAGGCCTTATCGGTTACCCGCTGGGCCATTCCGTGTCCCCCGCTATGCAACAGGCTGCCTTCGACTACTGCGGACTGGACGTTCGCTATGAGGCATGGGAGACGGAACCTTCGGCCCTGGCACTGGCCGTGGAGCGGCTGCGACAGCCATCGGTGCTGGGAGCGAATGTCACTGTGCCACACAAGGAGACGGTGATTCCGCTCCTTGACGAACTGGATGGCAGTGCGCGCCAGGTTGGAGCGGTCAACACGGTCGCGAATAGACACAGCAGGCTGGGAGGATACAACAGCGATGGCGACGGCTTCGTCACCGCTCTCCGTCAAAGGGGCGGATTCGACCCGCGCGGCAAGCGCGTTCTGGTGCTCGGCGCGGGCGGAGCTTCGCGGGGCGTTTGCTTCGCGCTGTGCGTGGCCGGCGTGAGCCGCCTCGGAATCGTCAATCGCACTCTCGAGCGCGCTGAAGCACTCGCCGCAGACCTGCGACAGGCTGGCGTCAACGTGTTCACCTTGCCGTGGGAGGCCGACCATCTCGCGAAGGCTGTATCGGAGTGCGACCTTCTGGTCAACTGCACTTCTATGGGGATGAGGCACGGTCCAGACGAAGGCAAATCGCCGCTGCCGGCATCTATCATCCCGAGCCGCACACTTGTATGCGACGTGGTGTATAATCCATTGGAGACGGCGCTTCTATCCGAGGCGAGCAAGGCCGGGGCACGAACACTCGGCGGGCTCGCTATGCTGGTGTACCAGGGCGCCGCAGCCTTCGAACTGTGGACGGGCCAGCAGGCGCCTATTGACATAATGTTCAGTGCTGCGGAGCGCGCGGTGCGCGGCGCGTAGAAGCATGGGTGCAAAGGGAGGAGCATTGGGCTACCGGTTCCTGACAGCAGGTGAGTCGCACGGCAAAGCGCTGACGGCAATCGTCGAGGGCCTGCCGGCCGGTCTGGCCCTCGACGAGGACTACATAGCCTGCGACCTTAAGCGCCGGCAGGGGGGCTATGGCCGTGGTGGTCGCATGAAGATCGAGCAGGACAGGGCGGAAATCCTGTCGGGGGTCCGCTACGGCTTCACCATAGGCAGTCCAATCTCCCTTCTTATCTGGAACCGTGACTGGGACAACTGGCAGGAGACCATGGCCGTGAAGCGGGTCGACAGGGAGAGTGACGCAGTAACGCGCTTGCGGCCGGGTCACGCTGACCTCGCCGGGACGCTGAAATACGGGCACGCCGATGTGCGGCCGGTACTCGAGCGCGCCAGCGCCCGAGAGACGGCCGTCAGGGTTGCCATCGGCGCTGTGGCGCGCCGCCTCCTTGAGGAGTTCGGCATAGCAATCCGTAGCCATACCAGGGCGATCGGAGGAGTGTGGGCCGGCGAAGCAGCGACAGACTGGGACCGCGTCGAGGAGTCGCCGGTACGCTGTGCCGACGCCGCAGTCGAGAAGGAGATGATGGCGGCCATCGACAGGGCAAAGGAAGCGGGTGACAGCGTTGGAGGCGTGTTCCAGGTGGTGGCCACGGGCGTCCCAATCGGCCTGGGCAGCCACGTGCAGTGGGACAGGCGGCTCGACGGGAGGATCGCCCAGGGTTTCACGAGCATCAATGCGGTGAAGGGTGTCGAGTTCGGAGTTGGCTTCAACCTGGCCCACCTCAGAGGCTCCGAAGCCCATGACATAATCGACTTCGATAGCACCCAACGACGGTGGCGGCATGCTACGAACCGGGCGGGTGGACTGGAGGGCGGCATGACAAATGGTGAACCGGTGGTGGTGAACGCCGTGGTCAAGCCGATTCCAACGCTGGGCAAGCCGTTGCCGTCGGTCGACCTGAAGACCGGGGAGGAGGTGCAGGCTCACGTCGAACGGAGCGACGTGTGCGTCGTTCCAGCAGCGGGAGTCATAGGTGAGGCTATGCTCGCCATCGTCCTTGCCGACGCCCTGCTCGAGAAGTTCGGCGGGGACCACATGAGCGAAACGCTGCGGAACTGCCGCAGCTATCTGGAGGCGATGACCGAGAGATATGGAGGGTAACCTCGGATTCCACTGCCATCGTCTGAGCCAAGTCGACGAGCGAATCGTTGCGAACGGGCTCAGGCGAGGCGAATTCTACCACTTCCCACCCGACGAACTGGACGCGTTGAAGCGCAAGATCAAAGACCACGACCTCTCGATGAGCATACACTGCCCGCTCGTCAAGCCTTCCTGGTACCCCGAGCCGCCGACGCTGGCCTTTCTGTGCGATGTGGACGAGGAGAAGAGGCAGCTGAATCTGAAGATGATTACGGAGACCCTTGAGGCGGCGAGGGACTTCGAGGCGGAGTACGTAGTAGTCCATTTCCCGTCGCCGTCCTTCACCGACCCGGGAGAGACGAGCCACAGCGATATGTGTGACATCCTGTGGGACAGCGCTGAGCGATTGGCCCGCTTGAGCGAAGAGTACGAGGTCCCTATACATATCGAGGGATTCGGCCCAACCCCGTTTCTGGAGGGGCGATTCATCGCAGGAATGCTTCGCACTCTGCCATGCCTGGGATACTGCTATGATACAGGGCACATGAACATGGCGGCAAAGCGAGACGGGATTGACATCAGCGAGTTCATCGATCAGGTTGCGCCGTCTATTGCCTCCGTGCACGTGTGGAACAACCGCGGGCTGGAGGACTACTCGCGCTACCGTCACATCCCGGTCCATCCCAGCCAGCATCCCGGCGAAGGGTGGGCCGACATTGAGACCATATTGTCGCGAATAGTGAAGGACAAACCTACGGTGCCCGTCATTCTCGAGAGTGGCACCTCATATCCCTTCGCTCTGGGCGGCTACGACTACAGGGACGGGGTCGAATGGGTACGGAGACTACTAAGAACGTCATCCTGACCGGCTTCTCATTCACCGGCAAATCGGCCGTGGGCAGGGAGGTGGCATGCCGCCTCGGCTGGGACTTCGTGGACAGTGATGACGAGGTTGTCGCTCTGGCCGGCAAGGACATCGCCGAGATTTTCGCTCACGATGGCGAAGCCAGATTCCGGGAGCTTGAGCGCCAGGTCCTGGGCAGACTCTGTGCGGCTGAAGGGCGGGTCATCGCAACCGGCGGTGGCGCCGTGGTCGACCCGGCGAATCGAGACCTCTTCGCTCAGCGCGGGGTGGTGGTCTGTCTCGACGCTGAGCCGGAGACGATTCATCAGCGTCTCCAGGCTGCGCAGGAGACCTACCATATGGTCCGCCCACTCCTGGCCATCGAGAACCCGTTGGAGCATATCAGGAGGTTGAAAGCCTCCCGGCAGGAGTTCTACGACACAGCCGACTGGGAAGTGTCCACCGATTTGCTCAGCGTTGACCAGGTCGCTGATGAGGTGGTCAATGGCTACAGACAGGTGGTAGCCCGGCGCCGTGACCCGGAATACTTCGAAGGTGCGTCCTTCCTCGTTACGACACTGTCACAGGTCTACCCCGTATTCGTGGGATGGGGACTCCTGCGCCAACTCGGTAAGCTTATGCTCCAGACCCGTCTCGGCAGGTCTGCGAGGGTCATCAGCGACGAGCGAGTGCTTCCGCTGTACGGAAGCATGGCATGTACTTCCCTTGAACACGCCGGGTCGCTCGTGGAATCCCTGGCTGTGCCAGCGGGTGAGACGAGCAAGTCAATCGAGACTGCCTCCAGCGTCTACGATTGGCTCGTCGACGAGCGGGTTGACAGAGACACGAGCATTGTCGCGCTCGGCGGAGGGGTGGTAGGTGACCTGGCGGGATTTGTCGCCGCAACATTCCTTCGTGGGCTTCCTCTGGTGCAGGTGCCGACCAGCCTTCTGGCGATGGCTGACTCGTCAATCGGCGGCAAGGTGGCGGTGAACCACCCCCGTGCAAAGAACCTTATCGGGGCCTTCTACCAGCCTCACCTCGTCGTCATGGATGTGATGACGCTCTCCACTCTGCCCAGGCGGGAGTTCGTATCGGGGTGGGCGGAGGTAGTGAAACACGCGGTCACCCTTGCCCCGGATTTCCTTCATTTCCTCGAGTCGCACGTCGACAAGCTCGGCAATCTCGACGCAGAGGCAACAACGGAGGCCGTGCGGCGCAGTGCGTCACTGAAGGCCAGGATCGTCAGTGAGGACGAGAGGGAGCAGGGTAAGCGAACGGTGCTGAACTACGGTCACACTATCGCCCACGGGCTTGAAGCAGCCGCGGGCTACGAGCGCTTCCTCCATGGCGAGGCAGTGGCCATCGGCATGATGGGGGCGGCACTCCTCAGTCAACGCCTGGGCCTCATCTCCGAGACGGTAGCGCTGCAACAGAAGGACTTGCTGGAAAGGTTCGGACTGCCAACTTCGTGCTCGGATATCGACCAGGGGCTCGTGGCGCAGGCGATGCAACTGGACAAGAAGGTGCGCGAGAAGTCCCTGCGATGGGTGCTCCTGGAGGGACCCGGGCGCACCACTGTGCGGGACGATGTCCCCCAGGAAGAAGTGGCCAAGGTACTCGAGGAGCTCATGATACATTGACCAGAGCTGGTTTGAGGCTCAGGGCCAGGGCGCGCCTGCTCAGGTTGCGGACGAGGCGCCGCGAATGGCGCGTGTCAGAGGTAGCTTGGGGTCTGCTGCTGGCAGTAGTCGTCGGCCTCGCTTCTGGCATAGGGGCGGTCATCTTCAAGTGGATGATCGCCTGGATCCACAGAGGCTTTTTCGACGGGGGCGGCGCAACCCTGGGGTTCCTGGGCAGGTACTACGTCATATTGCTGCCTGCCCTGGGCGGGTTGTTGGTGGGCCTGCTGATTCATTACCTGTCCCGTGAGGCCAAAGCCTACGGCGTTCCGCTCGTCATGATAGCGGTCAATGCCAGGAGCGGCAGAATGAATCCGCTGTGGGCGGCGGTGCAGACACTAGCCTCGGCAATCTGCATCGGGAGCGGCGGTTCAGTGGGGCTTCACGGTCCGGTTGTCCACATAGGTGCGGGGATTGGCTCCAGCCTGGGACAGTTGTTCCGCCTGCCAGGGGATTGGACGAAACTGCTTGTCGCGTGTGGTGCAGCCGGAGGCATCGCTGCAACGTTCAACGCCCCCATTGCCGGCATGTTCTTCGCGCTGGAGTTGGTGCTGCGGCGCTTCTCCGCCAGGAACCTCATACTTGTCGGTGTGAGTTCCGTCGGGGCTTCGTTTGTCGCCCGTGAGTTCTTTGGCGATAGTCCTATTTTCTCCCATATCCCTGAGTACACGTGGGCCAGCGGCTGGGAGATACTCTTCTATATCGTCCTGGGCATCGTGGCTGCCTTGGTCGCGGTGGGTTTTGTCCGCCTCCTGTACAAGTGCGAGAGTATCTTCAGCAATTGGCGCTTCCCCGGATACTTGAAGCCTGCTATCGGAGGGCTCGCCGTTGGCGTAATCGGGCTCTTCTTTCCGTACGTCTTCGGCGTTGGATACGAGGGAACTGAGTTCGCTATTCTGGGCGGGTTCAGTGCCGCGACGCTGCTGGCGATGTGTTTGCTCAAGGTACTGGCCACATCGATCACGCTTGGCAGCGGCGGTCGCGGCGGCACTTTCGCACCATCCCTGTTCATCGGGGCGATGCTTGGCAGCGCTTTCGGCATGGGCGTGAACGCGATGTTCCCCACCGTAGCCCCCGAGGCGGGAGCGTACGGCCTCGTTGGCATGGGCGCAGTCTTTGCAGCAGCCTCGTATGCGCCTGTGACTGCGATACTCATCCTGTTCGAAGTGACCCGGGACTACCTTATCATCTTGCCCCTTATAGCAGCGGTAGTGACAAGTACGTTCATCGCACGCCGCATAAGCAGGGACTCAATCTACACGACGAAAGTGCGGCAGCGAGGTTTCGAGATCCTGGAGGGCCAGCTTGACCCGCTGCGCAACGTGAGAGTCGGCAGCATTATGACGCGGGACTTCCCCGCTGTCGCGCCGGACATGCCAGTCAACGAGTTGCTCCGCGAGATAGAGCGTACTGGACATCATGGCTTCCCCGTCCTGGACGAGGACGGCAAACTGTTCGGCGTGGTGACACTCAGCGACGTTGAGGAAGCCCTCAACTCAGGCTCTGGCGACCTCAAGGTGAGCGACATTGCCACCAGGAACCCGGTGACGGCATACCCTGAGGAGTCAGTGGGTTCCGTACTGAGGAGGTTTGCGACGATGGATGTTGGGAGGATACCGGTGGTGTCCAGGGATGACCCGACGCGCCTTCTCGGGTGCTTGAGAAGGCATGACATAGTCAGGTCGTATTCCAAGGCAGTGGCGACAAGGAGAGAGGATGACCTCTAGGAAGACAGTCGACTTCGAGGCGATCTTCCACCCCAAGTCGGTAGCGATCGTCGGCGCCTCCAACAACCGGTTGAAGTTCGCCGGGCTCTTTGTCAGGGCGTTGCTCGATTTCGGCTTCGCCGGCGAAGTGTACCCCGTCAATCCACAGGAGCCGGAGGTTGCCGGCCTAAGAGCTTATCCAACCGTGCTCGACATCCCTGGGTCCGTGGGCTTCGGCATCATAACCGTCCCTGCGGCAGCGGTTCCGCGTGCGCTGGAACACTGTCTCGCGAAGGGAGTGAAAGCAGCGGAGATACTCAGCGCCGGCTTCAGCGAGTGCGGGGAAGAGGGGCGCAAGCTGGAGAACGAGGTGATAAGGATTGCCCGCAAGGGTATCCCGGTCATAGGGCCCAACTGCTTCGGCGTGTACTGTCCCGCCGGCGGTCTTACCCTGATGCCCGGCCCCGACTTCTCAACAGAAACGGGCCCGGTGGCGCTGATTTCGCAGAGCGGCGGTCATGCACAGGAGGTTGCCCGGGAGGCCATAGCCTGGGGCGTACGCTTCAGCAAGGTCGTCAGCTACGGGAACGCCTGCGACTTGAACGAGGCGGACTACCTGGAGTACCTGGCCAGCGACCCGGAGACAGCCGTCATCGCCGCGTACATCGAGGGCCCGCGTGATGGCCGCCGATTCATGGAACTCGCCAAGACGGCAACCGAGACGAAGCCCGTGATGGTGTGGAAGGCCGGGCTCACGGACGAAGGGGCGAAAGCAGTGAATTCACATACAGGCTCACTGGGTGGCGAGGAGTCCACATGGCGAGCCTTCTTCAAGCAGACTGGCGCTATTCGCATCGAAGATAAGGACGAGCTGATCGATGCGGCAATGGCTTTCGTTCGCCTCCCGCAGTCCATTGGACCGCGCGTAGCGGTAGTCGGTGGGGGAGGCGGAATGAGTGTGGCTGCCGCCGATGCCTGCGCTCGCGTCGGCCTGACCGTCCCGCCGTTCCCGGACGCCGTCACAGAGAGACTCAGGATGGCACTCCCACCCGTCGGCAACAGCATCAGGAACCCCGTCGACGTGGGCGTCCCCGTTGTCGCTCCCAAGGTCTTCCACCAAGTGCTGGAGGCGGCCGCCAGCGCGCCGAACATCGACGTGGTCATCGCCACCCAGACGATTCACCTCTTCATGTCGGCCAAGATGGGGAGTCTGGCCCATGCAGTCGCCAGCATGGCGGATGAGTCGCGCGAAGCCGTGGTGACCGTCGCCAAAGAGTACGGCAAACCTGTAGTCATGGTCCTCCCCGTTGGCAGCACCGAAACAGAGAGTCTGGACATAGAGAAGGCTAGGCGCGAGTTCCGCGATTTCTACGTCGAACATGGCATTCCTGTGTATCCATCCCTGGAGCGAGCGGCGAGAGGAGTTGCACACGTGGTACACTATTACCAGTGGCGTGTTGATGGTCGAAGAGCGTCCTGGCGCGCTCGGGAACCCTCCGCGTGGGACGGCGACGCGAGCGGTGCATAGTCTGATTCTAAGCCCACCGACGCCGAAGAGGAGCCGCAATGACCTACAGTAGACTGGTGGTTGGGCGGTTGGGTGGGGCTATCCGCAGCTATGTGGAGGTGTTGAAGCCGCGGGAGACGAGCCTGCTGACATTCACCGGGTTCTCTGCCGCCATCGTCGGTGCGAACGGCCAGCCATCGTTGGGATGGCTGCTTCTCACCACGGTGGCGATTCTTCTCGGCAGTGGTGGCACCAATGGCCTGACCAACTACATTGACCGCCATGTCGATGCCCGAATGGAACGTACGCGGCATCGTCCACTGCCATCCGGGAGGATTGCTCCTGCGCAGAAGATGCTCCCTCTGGCTATAGCACTGGTGCTGGGGGGACTGGTCATAGCATGGTTTCTCGATCCATTGTGTTTTGTATTCGGTGCATTGGGTGTCGTCGCGTCGACGACCTGGCGGAAGAAGGTCACGTGCGTCTTCCCGCAGGGTACGATAGCCAGTTGCTCGCCGATCCTTATCGGCTACATCGCCATGAGTCACCGCCTGGACCTTACGCTCCTGTTCCTGTGTATCCTCATCGGACTGCTCGTTCCTGTGCACGTGTGGAGCGTAATGATAGCCAATCGCGACGACTACATGGCGGCTGGGATCACCTACTTCCCACTATCGTGGCAGGATAGAGACGTCATCAGATTGCTGCTCGGTCTGGCGGTCCTGCTATTCGCCAGCTCCATAGGGCTCTACTTCTTCAGCGATCTGGGTATTGCCTATCTGGTGGCGGCCGTTGTCCTGGGAGTGCTGCTGGTAGTCGCCACCGCGAGGCTCCTCGCGACTGGAGTCTCACACGATGCATGGCGGTTGTACAAACTGACCGCTTTCCCCTATCTGGGAGTACTGTTCCTGATAATGGTACTGGACCTTTGGTTGCTCTAAGGAGGACTGGATGCATTTCGACTTGAATGAGCAGGAGGCGATGATCCAGAGAACTGCCAGGGACTTCGCCGATAGAACAGTCAGGCCTCTTGCTGTGGAGATCGACCGGCAGTGTGAGTTCCCGTTTGGACTGGCTGAGAAGATGGGAAGCCTCGGCTATTTCGGGCTTCCGTACCCGGCTGCCTATGGCGGCGTGGACGCTGGCTATGTCGGATATGCGCTGGTGATTGAGCAGCTCTGCCGGGCTTCGATGCTGGCGGGAGCCATTGTCGCTGTAGACGCGCTGGCCGGGGAGGCCATATTCCGCCACGGGACTGAGGAGCAGAAGCAGCGCTTCCTGGTGCCGCTGGCACGTGGGGAACGCCTCTCTTCCTTCGCCTTCACTGAGCCCGCAACAGGCTCGGACCCCAGGGCTATCCAGACACGCGCGGTGCTCCAAGGCGGCAGCTACGTCCTGACCGGCCAGAAGCAGTTCGTTGCCCTCACACCCGCGTCCAAGATAACTGTGGTGTTCGCCAAGGACGAGACAGAGAAAGTGAGCGCCTTCATTGTTGACTCGTCCCTCCCTGGCTACAACCTCCGTCACGCCTGTGAGACCATGGGCGTGCGGGGTCTGGGACCTTCGGTTATATACCTGGACGATGTGAGCATTCCCAAGGAGAACCTTCTCGGCCAAAGCTCGAAAGGCTTCGGGATCATGCTTGAATCCATAAGTGTGGGGAAGCTGGGTGTGGCGGCCGAGGCAGTCGGGATTGCACAGGGGGCTCTTGAGCTATCGCTTGACTACGCTACGGAGAGAAAGGCTTACGGCAAGCCCATCGCCCACCTGGACAGCATCAAGTGGCTGCTGGCTGAGATGGACACGAGAGTGGAAGCTTCGAGATGGCTCACCTACAGAACGGCCTACGTGAGAGACCAGGGGGCGAGCATCCTCAGCCAGTCAGCCGTGGCCAAGCTGTTCACATCCCAAGCGGCAGTGGACGTCACAAGAATGGCAATGCAGGTCCACGGAGCCTACGGCTACATGAAGGACATGGAGGTCGAGAGGCTCTATCGGGATGCGAAGCTCACCGAGATCTACGAAGGTGTGTCGGAGATACAGAGACTGATAATCGCCGACGCCCTTTTGCAGGAGAGGGCTTGAGGTTTGAGCTAGAGAAATGCTGCCCCGACACATCGGCACGCGCCGGCATGCTCTCTACACCCCGTGGCGCAGTGCCGACGCCGGTCTTCGCCCCCGTTGGCACCCAGGCTACCGTCAAGTCACTGACGCCTGACGACCTCACCGCGCTCGGGACGACGATGGTGCTCGCCAACACCTATCACCTCTATCTCAGACCGGGCATCGGCGTAATCGAGAAGCTGGGTGGTCTGCACCGTTTCATGGGCTGGTCCGGCCCAATCCTAACGGACAGCGGAGGGTACCAGGTCTTCAGCCTGGCCCATCTGCGACGTGTGACTGATGAAGGGGTGCTCTTCAGGTCTCATATCGATGGAAGCGAGCATTTTCTCAGCCCCGCTTCGTGCATGAGCTTCCAGGCCGCACTGGGGAGCGAGATCGCAATGACGCTCGATGAGTGCCCTCCCTACGGCAGCGACCACGCCACCATCAAGGCGTCTGTTGAGAGAACTCACCTGTGGGCCAACAAGTGTCGAGAAAGCCATCACACACCCGACCAGGCGGTCTACGGTATCGTCCAGGGCGGCACCTTTCTCGACCTCAGGCGATACTCAGCCGACGTTCTCGCGTCGCTGGACTTCGATGGCTACGCCATCGGAGGTGTGAGCGTCGGCGAACCGAAGGAACTGATGTACCCCGTCATCGAGGTAACAGCTTCCGTCCTGCCCGAGTCGAAGCCCCGCTACCTCATGGGGGTGGGTTCGCCCGAGGACCTTGTCGAAGCCGTGTCGAGGGGAGTCGACGTGTTTGACAGCGCCCTCCCTACCCGAATCGCCCGGAACGGCGGCCTCCTGACTGAGACGGGCAGGGTAATAATACGCAACGCGTCCTACAAGGATCGCGATGAGGCCATATGTCCCACGTGCGATTGCTACACGTGCAGGAACTTCTCGGCCGCCTACCTCCATCACCTATTCAGATGCGAAGAGCTGCTGGCATATCGTCTGGCGACAATCCACAACCTGCGCTTCGTACTGCGGTTGATGAGCCGGATGAGGGAGTGTATCGTTGAGGGGACCTTCCGCTCTTTCAGGGAGTCGTTTGTTGCCGCCTACAGACCGGCTGACGAGGGTATCCGACTTGCCCAGAAGGGCAAATGGTTGGAAGCACAACGCAGGAAGTTCACCGAGGCGTTCTGACGATCCTCCAGGCGTGAGAGTAGACGTTGAACCGCTGCCCCCTGGCGAATCCCACGAGCGTCACGCCTGACTCTGTCGCCTTCTTGATCGCCAAATCTGTGGGCGCTGATACGGTGATGACGACCGGTATGTGGCCGTTGACCGCCTTGAGCATGGTTGACATTGTCTGACGACAGGACGTCACCAGCACGGCCCTTTGGAGATCGAGACCCTCTCCTATCGCCAGGCCAATGACTTTGTCCACGGCGCAATGCCGGCTTACATCCTCCACGGAGACAACCTGCGAGCCGCAGAAGAGACCGACAACATGAGTTCCCCCGGTCTTTCTGAATACCTGGCTGTCCCGGTCGAGAGCTTCGACGAATTCCAGGACCTGGCCCTCGGTTATGGTAATGTCTGACGCCGGTCCTGGGAACGAGAATGCTCCCAGCTTCTGCGCTGACAGCACGACGGCCTTGGCCGTGTGGGTGACCCGGGGTCGACTCGTGGCGACGCCCCTGGAAGCCCAGTAGCCGGCTGAGAGGTCCTCCATGTTGGCAGGAAGACAGAAAAGCCGCTGACGCAGCCTGCCATCGAGTTTGAGCCACACCTCAACTTCGCGAACCACGGTGTCGGGGTGGCGGTGGCGCTGGCCGTCAGCGACTTCGTAGACGTCGACCGCCGCCGTTGTCCTTCTACTCGGCTTGGCTGGCAAGCTCCTCCAACAGCTCTGGCGGCAGTTGCTTGGCTATGTCGATCTTCTTCACACAGCTGGTTCTGATGCCCCGCTTCTTCGCCTCCTCTTTGAGCAACTTGCCACTGATCCTCTTGGTCAGTTGTTCAATCTCCACCGCAACCTTCTCTCACGAAGCGTCGTCCTCCTGGGATTCGACAGTTATCCCTTTCTCCCTCACCCACAACAGCGCCTTTTCGATGTCCTCGTCACTACCCTCCACATCCAGTATCACCCACCCGTGGTCATCAGAGATATCGCCCCTTCGAATCACGGC
>JAXHUA010000063.1:0-31096 GCA_034189695.1 Chloroflexota bacterium
GCCTCGAGCGAGAACCAGTAGAAGCCATACGGGCTGAGCGTCAGAAAGTATGGCTCATCCCCGATGCGGGGAAACTCCGCCCCACCGAAGAGCTCAATCGGCACCGCCCCAGTGTGCTCGCCAAGGCTGAGGAACGCATGCTGAGCCAGGCGTGACAGATTCGCCACCACCAGGATGGTCTCGTCCTCGTAACGGCGCACAAAGGCCAGCACCTTGCGGTTCTCCGGAAACACCAGCTCCAAACTGCCGCGGCTGAGAGCCTTGAACCGCTTTCTCACAGCGATGAGGCGTTTCATCCACCAGAGAAGTGAATCCGGGTTGTTCTGGTGGGCCTCGACGTTCACCGCTTCATAGTGGTACTCGGGGTCGATTGTGATCGGAAGGTAGAGCCTCTGAGGGTTGGCGGCAGAGAAGCCAGCATTTCTGTCCGAGTTCCACTGCATAGGTGTACGAACGCCACCCCGGTCGCCGAGATAGAAATTGTCGCCCATCCCGATCTCGTCGCCGTAGTAGACCACCGGTGTGCCTGGCAGGGAGAAGAGCAGACTCTTCATCAGCTCAATCTTCTTTCGGTCGTTGTTCAACAGTGGAGCAAGGCGGCGGCGGATGCCAAGATTCACCCGCGCCTGGGCGTCGTGCGCGTAGACGCGGTACATGTAGTCACGCTCCTCGTCGGTGACCATCTCCAGAGTCAGCTCATCATGGTTGCGGAGGAAGAGCGCCCACTGGCAGACGGGCGGGATTGACGGCGTCTCCTGCAGTATGTCAACAATGGGGAAGCGGTCCTCCATGCGAATGGCCATGAACATCCGTGGCATTAGAGGGAAGTGATATGCCATGTGGCACTCGTCCCCGTCGCCGAAGTAGGCTGCTGCATCTTCCGGCCACTGGTTGGCCTCGGCCAGCAGCATGCTGTTGCTGAATCTCTCGTCCACGTGTCTTCTCAGGTCCTTCAGGAATGCATGAGTTTCCGCCAGATTCTCACAGCTCGTGCCCTCTCGCTCGTAGAGGTACGGTACGGCGTCCAGGCGAAGCCCGGAGACACCCATGCCCAACCAGAAGTTCACCACTCGCATTATCCCCTGCCGGACGAGACGGCTGTCAAAGTTCAGGTCAGGCTGATGTGAGTAGAAGCGGTGCCAGTAGTAGGACTTGGCCGCTGAGTCCCAGGCCCAGTTCGATGATTCGAAATCCCTGAAGATGATTCTGGCGTCCGCATATCTGTCTGACCTATCGCTCCAAACATAGAAGTCCCGCCACCGTCGCTCCGTCCCCGCACGCCGCGCTCGCTGGAACCACGGGTGCCGGTCGGAGGTATGGTTCAGCACCAACTCGTTGATGACCCGCAGGCCGCGCCATCCAGCCTCTCGCAGGAAAGTCCGGAAATCACGCAGCGTCCCGTAGTCGGGATGCACATCCACGTAGCTCGCTATATCGTACCCGTCATCTTTCAAAGGCGACGGATAGAACGGGAGAAGCCATATCGCGCTGACCCCGAGGTCCTGGAGGTAGTCCAGCTTCTCTGTAAGCCCCTTGAAATCACCGACACCGTCCCCATCGCTGTCGTAGAAGGCCCTGACGTGCAACTCATATATAATGGCATCCTTGTACCACAGAGCTTCATCGTCTTGCCCCAGATTCGGATCAAAAGCAGCATTCGCCATCGCGGTGATGCCCCCTAGATGTAATACTCGAAATCTCTCTCGGTGCGGACGCGACGACGCACAACGAAAACGTGCGCCGGCACGGTGCGAGGGTCCAATTCCACGAAGTTCCGTGACCCATGCCACATGAAGCGTGCATCTGTAAGAAGATCGTGCACTTGATAGGGCTCGCGGCCATCCAGGTCCAGGGAGGAAAGGTCGATGTCCACCCAGCCCGACTGCGTGTACTGGGGGTCGAGATTCACCACAACCAGGATGACGTTCGACGAGTCCTCGCTCTGCTTGCTGTAGCAGATGAGCTCTTCGTTGTCGACGGAGTGGAATCGCAGATTCCAGTCACGCTGGAGCGCCGCGTTATCACGCCGAATCCGGTTCATCCGCGCAATGAACTCCCACAGGCTATCGGAGCGGTCGATGTCCCACCATTTCACCTCGTACTTCTCCGAGTCCAGGTACTCCTCGCTACCCGGCTCGCGAGGTTGATTCTCGCACAGCTCGAAAGCCGGTCCGTAGACCCCGAAGTTGGCCCCAAGCGTTGCCGCCAAGACCAACCGAGACATGAACGCCGCGCGCCCTCCCGACTGCAAGTACTCCGTGAGGATGTCCGGCGTGTTGGTCCATAGGCTGGGGCGGAAATACTCTCGAACGTCCGTCTGGGTGAGTTCGGTGAAGTATTGGGTGAGCTCCCACTTCGTATTGCGCCACGCGAAATATGTATATGACTGCGTGAACCCGAGCTTGGCCAGTTGGTACATGATCTTGGGCCGCGTGAACGCTTCAGATAGAAAGATGACGTCGCCGTGCTCCGCTTTCACCTGCTCAATCAGCCACTGCCAGAACTGGAATGGTTTGGTGTGCGGATTGTCCACGCGGAAGGTGCGGACGCCCTGTTCGATCCAGAACGTGACAACGCTCTTCAATTCCTCCCACAGCTCTTGCGAGTGGTCAGTCTCATAATCCAAAGGGTATATGTCCTGGTACCTCTTCGGGGGGTTCTCGGCATACTGCACGCTCCCGTCAGGACGGTGGCGGAACCACTCTGGGTGTTCGCTCACGTAGGGATGGTCCGGCGTACAGTGGAAGGCGAGGTCCAGCGCAACCTCAATGCCATACTCCCTTGCCTTGGACACAAGATGGCGGAAGTCTTCAAGTGTGCCCAACTGCGGATGGACGGCCTTGTGACCGCCCTCGGAGGAACCAATGGCCCAGGGGCTGCCCGGGTCGTCGGGCGCTGCTCCAACAACGTTGTTCTTGCCTTTCCGATGGGAGCGCCCGATGGGGTGGACCGGCGGAAGATAGAGCACGTCGAAACCCATCCTGGCAACGTAGTCGAGCCGCTTCTCGCAGTCTTGAAACGAACCGTGTCGCCCTGGTGCCGAAGCGCAAGAGCGGGGGAACATCTCGTACCAGGCGCTGAAACCGGCTCTCGCCGGGTCAACCGTGACCAGGAGCTCCTTTGGATAGGTGCTAACGAGGTGCCTCTTGCTGTACTTCTCCACAAGTACTGCGAGCTCATCGCTGAGGGCCAGCTGTACCATGCCCTTATCAGGACCGTCCTTCGACCGTAGCGCCCCGGCCCATTGCTTCAGCGTTCCAATATCCGAACTCGACGCTCCCCGAACCGCTTCCTCCAGCAGCTCGGCCCCGGCCCACAGATCGACTGAGATGTCCTGCCCGGCCTCCGCCTTCTTCCCCAGATCGCGCTGCCATGACTTGAACCTGTCAACCCAGGCGACAATACTGTACCGATACCGGCCAGTCTCGGTGACCACGAAGGAAGCTCGCCAGCGGTCATTGACCAGCAGTTCCATGGGCACCTCGCTCCACTGGGCCTCGTCCTCCTTCCGGAAAAGGAGAACCGCCGAAAGCGCATCGTAACCATCAGCGAAGATATCGGCCTCCACACTGACCTTCTCACCCACAACCCGCTTGATGGGAAAACGTCCGCAGTCGATTTCGGGCGTGACGCCCTCAACAACTACTCTTCGCCCTTTACATGCTTCACTCATCGCCTCACCTGCGTTGTGATAGAGAGAAATGATACCGCATATCGCCCGCCCAATCAAACCAGTGCCTCACCAACAGGAACCCGCTCAGGAAAGCCACCCGAGTGCGAAGGCCGTAGTCGATGTCCCTGGCCGCTGGCCAGGATGAACTCCACAAGACCGCCTTGCGAAAACGCCCTGGCAGGACTGAGCCCCACACTCCACCCCAGTGACAGGAGCATGGCCGACATGCTACTATCTTTTGCGGACGATGGAGGCCAATTCAGGAGGGCAATCATGAGAAGAACGCTCGCAGTCGTGCTGGCACTCATCATTGCGGTGTCGGCCTTCGCTTCATGTACCTGCGGACCAGCGACGACCGGGACGCTCGAGGAGAGGCTCGACCGCCTGGTTCAAGACCTGGAACAGCAGCGCCAGACACTGCACATTCCGGGAATGGCCATCGCAATTGTCCAGGACGATGAGGTAGTCCTGACGCACGGCTTCGGCGTGGCCGATATCGAGAACGAGACGCCGGTGACGCCTGACACGTTGTTCGCCATAGGCTCGTCCACCAAGGCGTTCACCTCGACGCTCATCGGCATGCTGGTCGACGAAGGGAAGATGGAATGGGACGACCCCGTAACCGAGTACATTCCATACTTCACGCTCGACATCGACAGCGAGGATGAGAATGCTGAGGTCACTATCCGTGACCTGCTGAGTCACCGCACCGGCTTCGTGCGGATGGGGCTCCTTTTTGCCAGTGGTATGCTCCCGCGCGAGGAGGTCCTGATGGCCGCCACGGCAGCCGAGCCGTGGACCGGTTTCCGTGACAAGTGGTATTACAGCAACGTCATGTACCTTGCGGCTGGGGTCGCCGCGGGCAACGCCGAGGTCGCCGACTGGGACACTCTGGTGGTCGAGCGCATTTTCGAGCCGCTTGGCATGGGGAACTCCAGCACCTCGGTGAGCCAGGTCGAGGGCGACCCCCGTCTTTCCGTTGGATACATCTGGGACGACGACCTCCAGGAGTACAAGCGCAAGCCGATGCGCAATATCGACAACATCGGGCCCGCCGGGGCCATCAACTCTTCTGTGGTGGACATGGCCCAGTGGCTGCGGCTGTTGCTCGGCGGCGGTGAGTACGAAGGCAATCGACTGATCAGCGAAGAACAGCTACATGAGACCTGGACGAGTCAGATTGAGATCGCCCCCGGGGTGAGCTATGGCCTCGGCTGGATGCTCCGCGAATGGAAGGGGCAGCCCGTCGTGGAGCACGGCGGCAACGTCGACGGCTTCGCCGCGGAGGTGGCACTGTTGCCAGAGTCCAACCTCGGGTTCGTGTTGCTGACCAACGTGTCGGTCACATCGCTTCAGCAACTGTCCCTCAACACAGTCTGGGAGGCCCTGCTCGGGGAGTGGGAGGACACTACCGGCGGCCAGGCCCCGGACTACGAGCCGTACATCGGCGAGTACATCGCGGACTTCGGCAGTTTTGACGACGAGGTGTTCACCGCACTGGTGCAGAACGACCGTCTGGCCGTTGATGTGCCAGGCCAGATGGTCTACGAACTCGAGAACCCTGACGAGGATGGCAAGTGGTACTTCGCCATTTCCAGCGACGCTGCGCTGTCCTTTGAGCGCGACGACGAAGGCGAGGTCATAAGCATGAAGTTGCACCAGTCGGGCCTCGTGTTCGAGCTGCCCCGCAAGGGTGTCGAGTTTGCGCCGGAGATTCCTCTGGAGGAGCTTCAGAAGTACCTCGGCAGCTACCGCTCAGACGAACTGGGCCTCATCGTCCAGGTCCTCATTCGGAACAACCGCCTCGCTGTTGACTGGCCACAGGAAATGGTCTATGAGCTGTACCCACCAGACGATGACGGCATATGGGCCTTCCGGGTATCGGACGCGTTCACCCTGAGGTTCAATGAAGCACAGGACGGCCAGGTCGAGTCGTTGACCTACTACCAGGCCGACCTGGAGGTTGAGATGGTGCGAGTGGAAGGCACGTCCCTGCCAACAGTCGACGAGATTCTGGCGCTCCGAGACACGGACAGTCGCAGCGCCGCCCTCGACGAAATGGGGGTCTACCGCTTCACGGGCACGACACACAGCCCGCAGTCGGGCGTCGACGGGACGGTCACCGTGCTTGTCTCTGGGACCGACCGCTATCGCGTAGACAGCGACTATGGCAGATTCGGCTTCAGCCGAACGGCGGTCAACTGCGACCAGGCCTGGGTGGAATCCAGCTTCGGACCATTCGAGGAGTTGACCGGCGTTCTCCTCGAGCAGGTGATACAGGGACACCCTGCTGCGCTATACGGCGACTGGCGCGAGTTCTATGACTCTATCGCGGTGCTCCGCGCTGACGAACTCGACGGGCGCGACGTCTACGTCCTGAAGCTCGAGCACGATGACCTGCCACCGGTGACCACATACGTCGATTCGGTGACCGGCGACGTTCTCAAAGACTCAGTGACCGTGGTTCAGGAAGGGGGCGTAAGCATACCCGTGACTGTGGAGTACGAGGACTACCGGGAAGTGGACGGCCTGTCTATCCCGTTCCGTAGCGTCGCCAGCAACGAACACAGCGGATCGACAATCGTCCAATACGAGACGGTCGAAATCGGTCTGAACATAGGGGACGAGGTTTTCGTTTTGAGCCCACCCCAGGCTCAATGAGTCGGCTTGCGGGGCTGACCATCGGCATTCCGCCGGTTACCGCATCAGACTGGCCCGTTGTCGTCGTCGGCCCGCGGAAGGGGACCTACACATACCACCGCCCGGTTCCGAGGGAGGCCGCAGCCGCACGACAGGGGCAGTGACCGTGGTTCACTGTCAGCCTGCCTGGGCCAGCGAATACACCAGCTTGTCGCCCCTCACACTCCCGCTCACCATCTCTTTGCGTTGCAGATAGATTATGTGGGCGATGACTTCCCCGGTGGCGAACCACTTCTGAGCCGGAGGGAACAGGTCCCACGACTTGTAGCTGAGATCCCAGCTCACATGGGGTGCTATCTCATAGGCCGTCATATCGCCTTCCTCAAGGGCGAACAGGACCTCGTTCAGCCGCACCTGGTGGTGTGCGTGCAACTCCTCGATCCTTTGCCTGTGGTCATTCCAGATCGTTCGGTGGCCCGGCAGTACAAGGGCGACATCCATCGGATACACCCTGTCCAGGCTGCTCAGATACGCCTCGAGAGCATCGTCCATTCCGGGCCAGAAACAGATATTGGGTGTGATATCGAGAAGAATGTGGTCTCCTGACATAAGTATCCGTTTGTTGGGTTCGTACAGGCACATGTGACCTGGCGTATGGCCCGGCGTCTCGATACAGGTGAAAGAGAACTCGCCGATGTCGATGCTGTCGCCGTCTTTCAAGGTCGAGAACGTGATGGGACGCTTCGGGCCGTACAGATGTCCCGGATGACTCCCGACGGCCCGTTCCAGTTCGTCCTCAGGAAAGCCGTTCAGGCGGTAGAGTGCCGCCGTATCTCCGAAACCGTCACCTTTGGGAGCACTCATGTAGGAAGACTCCCGCTCGCTGAAAAAGACCTTAGACGTCTCGCTTACGAGGCTCGACACCAGGCCCAGATGGTCCGCATGCAGGTGAGTAACGAAGAAATCAGTCTTCGCAAGGTCCACGCCCAATTCAGCAAGCGCAGAGTCCATCGCGCTAACGCACTCTTCCCGGTTCATCCCCGTATCGACTATGAGGAAACGGCCGTCCCCTCTGACCACGTAGGAGTTCACCGCTTTCAATGGATTGCCGGGCAAGGGGATCTCAGCTCTGTACAGATTGGGCATAATCTCGTCAACCATCCAAATCTCCTCCTATTCGATTCCCTGGCACGGCAAATGACGACCGGCCGCTTCCATCTTGCATGGCCTCAGGTCGGGCACGCGAATCGGACTCGCACTCGTTCTTACCATAAGCATACCAGTCATTCGGCCATCTGTATAGCCCAGCGGGCCGTTCGCAGGCGCAGGCTAGCCTCCCATTGCGACCACAATGCCACCGCACTCGGCAGGGAGTTTGCAACATCCCTGGACGGTGTTATCATTGTGCGGTGGTCTTGCGCAGTGGTCCGAACAGTTAGATAACGCGATGGAGACTAGCGAGCGATGAACGTCATAGTAGCTGGAGCAGGAGTAGGTGGGTACCACATTGCATCCATGCTGACCCGAGAGGGGCACAGCGTTGTTGTAATCGACCAGTCCGAGAGCGCCCTGGAGAATGCACGCCGTCACCTTGATGTCATGACCATCGTTGGGAGTGGCTCGAACCCTCGCGTGCTGCGAGACGCTGACGCCTCAGAAGCCGATCTATTCATCGCCTTCACAGCCAGCGACGAGGCCAATATCGTTGCCTGCCTGCTCGCCAAAGCACTTGGAGCCAAGAGGACAGTAGCCAGAGTCCGCAACCCGGAATACTCAGGCTACCTGGTGACCGCCGGGCGCTCACCCATAGCCCCTCGCAGGGTAGTCACACCTCAGACCTTTGGCATAAGCCTCTTTGTGAACCCGGACATCATGGCTGCTGAAGCGATTGTCGGCATACTGTTTGAACCCTACACGGCCCCCAAAGAGGAGTTCGGCGAAGGGCGTGTTGAGGTCAGGGAACTCAAGGTGGAGAGCGACGCCGTCGTGGACAAGCCGCTGCATGGCATTCCCTTACCCACGAAGTGTGTGATCGGCGCGATAGTACGGCGGACGGAGACGGTTTTTCCGGCGGACGACGAGGTCCTCCACAAGGATGACCGTGTTGTCGCCGTTTCGTCACCCGATGCCATGGATGAACTCGAGGCCTTCTTTCACGAGAAGGAACCGCACGTGAGGAGCATCGTGATAGTCGGCGGGCAGCGCGTCGGCTTTCGTCTCGCCCAGTTGCTCGAGAAACGTGGCGTTTGGGTGAAGCTGATCGAGCGTGATCCCAGCCGGTGCCATGAGGTCGCGGCCCAACTCACTCGCGCCACGGTGGTCCAGGGGGATGGAACTGACACCCAGTTGCTTGCGGACGAGGGGGTGCCTTCGTCAGATGCGTTTATAGCCGCCACCGAAGACGACCAGCACAACGTTCTCATTGCCCTGCTTGCCAAGACCATCGGCGCAGAGCGCAGTCTGGCGCTTGTCGAAAGGGCGGAGTACGTCACGCTCGCGGAAACGGTTGGCATCGACGTCGTGGTCTCCCCGTTGATACTTGCCTCCGGTGGCATCGTCCGGCTGGTCCGCTCTCCTGCGGTGGTCGCCGTGGCATTCCTCGCTGCCGCCCGAGTGGAAGCCATTGAGCTGGCTGCCAGTGAAACGGCCCGCATTGTCGGCCGCCCGCTTGGCGAAATCGAGTTGCCGAAGGGCGTCGCCCTGGGAGCAATCATAAGGGACCAGAAGGTAAGCTTCCCAGAAGCTCAAAGCGTTATCCAAGCCGGCGACCATGTGGTGGCCGTATGTCTTTCATCAACCGTGCCAGGTCTGGTCAAGCTCTTTGAGTAATCGATGAGAATCCGCGTCATCATACGCTACCTGGGCCCACTCTTGATGGGCCTGGGATTGCTGATGCTCGTGCCCCTGGCGACGAGTCTCTACTACAGAGAGCCGGATACCCTCCCATTCGTTGTCTCCATCGCGATTACCGCTGGCACAGGTCTGCTGCTCTGGCTCCTCGGCCGCAGTGCCGGCCCAGGCATGAACCGGCGTGAAGCCCTCCTCCTGGTAGCCACGACATGGATGGCAGCCGCGGTCTTCGGCGCGCTGCCCTACCAGCTCAGCGCCACGCTTCCCAGCTATCTGGACGCCTACTTCGAGGCCATGTCAGGGTTCACCACTACTGGGGCGTCGGTGCTCGTTTCCATCCAGACCCAGGCCCATGGCATCTTGCTCTGGCGCGAACTGACCCAGTGGTTGGGAGGTATGGGGATAATCGTCCTTTTCGTGGCCGTGTTCCCGATCATAGGCGTTGGTGGCGCCCACATGGTTGAAGGCGAACTCCCAGGCCCCAAAGGCGAGCGGTTGACAGCGCGAATCCGCGACACCGCCAGAGTCCTGTGGCAGCTCTATCTCGGCTTCTCGGCCCTTGAGGTCGTAGCCCTCCTGATAGCAGGCCTGCCGTTCTTCGACGCACTGGCCAACACGCTCGGCACCATGCCCACCGGTGGTTTCTCTCCTATGGACCACAGTATTGCCGCATACAACAGCGTGGCCGTAGAGGGCATAATCACCTTCTTCATGCTCGCCGCCGGCACGAATTTCCAGTTGTTCTACTTCGCCTTGTGGAAGCGCCGTTTCGGTCGGCTCCTCACCGATCGCGAGTTCCGTTGGTACCTGGTGGTCATCATAGTATCGTGCGTGCTCATAGCTACCGACCTCATGCTCCACATGGGCTACTCCCCCGGTACCGCCTTCAGGTTCGCCACGTTCCAGTCGGTCGCCATCCAGACGACAACCGGCTTTGCGACCGCCGATTTCGCCGCGTGGCCCTCTCTATCGCAAGCGATTCTCCTCGTCCTCATGATAGTTGGCGCTTCATCCTGCTCCACGGGCGGTGCACTCAAGGTCATCAGGTTCGTGGTGCTCGCCAAGTATGCCTACCGGCGTATACTGCTCGTCTTCAGCCCCCGAACCATCAGGCCTCTCAAACTGGCCGGTCGTGTCGTGCCGGAGGGCGTGACATCGGAGATCGTTGGCATCTCCATCCTCTACTTCACAGCATTGATAGTCGGTTCGGTCATCATGAGCGCCGTGGGTCTGGACCCGTGGTCGGCCCTCTCTTCCGTCGCCGCCACCCTGGGCAACGTCGGGCCAGGCCTGGGGTCAGTAGGGCCAACCGCCAACTACGCCCACGTCCCTGGCGTGGGCAAGGTCGCTCTTACGTTCTGCATGCTGATAGGACGGCTGGAGCTCTGGACAGTGCTGGTGCTCATCAGCCCGGCGTTCTGGAGAGGTAGGTAGGAATGTGGCACCGGGGCCGGCCAGCGAGTGCGGCGCCCTCGCCTCGCTCACGCCTGTACAAGCATTGGACAGGAGAGCGACTGCCCCTCAGCAACACCTCCTGTTGACAACGCCCCGGTGCTCAGATACCATCTGACTCCAGTCCGATGCTGGGCGGGATACCGTGATTGACTGGCTGCGAGCACTCCTCCTGACGTTCGTGCCCCTCTTCATAGTCATCGACGCATTCGGCAATCTACCGTTCGTGATTGCACTCAGCGAAGACATGTCGAGCCGCGAGCGGCGCAAGATGATTCACGTCGCCATGCTCACCGCCGCGGTGGTCGGCCTTGCATTCCTGTTCTTCGGCAAGTTCATTCTCGACGTGATGGGCGTCTCCGTGGGAGCGTTTGCCATCGCTGGCGGTCTCATCCTTCTGGCGCTCTCGGTGAGGTACGTAATGACCGGACGGATGGTGGACGCAGTCAAAGAAGAGGTCGTCGCAGTCGTGCCGATCGGCACACCCCTCACAGTCGGCCCAGCCACCATAGCCGCGTTGCTTCTACTCGCCACTCAGTTCAGCCTGCCTGTGGTGGTGGTTGCGTTCGGCCTGAACCTGTTGGTGGCTTGGGTCATATTCCTGCTTGGAGACTGGTTTGCCCGTCTCCTTGGACAAGGCGGACTGAAGGCGATTTCCAAGGTGTTCAGCCTGCTGCTCGCGGCAATCGCGGTCACCATGATCCTCCACGGCCTGGGACTGCTCGGCATCGTGAAGCTCGCCGCCTGAGCCCTCCACCGTGTCTGCATCGCAGGCGTTCTGAGTGTTGTGACTCCGGCGGGTACTTCGCTGCAGAGCCCTTTGTCTCTCAGCTCCAGCGGGCGCGGTGCTCCATTCAGTGAAGAAGCTCTAGAGGGAATGGGCGCCTGACCACAGGCCGGTGAAGAAGTGCCGCGCATTCACTCCCAGCACACGTGTGTCGTAGCCACCCTCCTGAACAACCAGCGTGGGGAGATGCAGGGAGCCTATCATCTCGCCGTTCGCCTGGAAGTCCTCGGCCTCAAGGCTCCACGTGCCAGTCGGGTCCGCCCTGGCTGTGTCCAGGCCGAGACACACGACCAGGAAATCCGGCCTGAACCTCCCAATCCGTCGCAGGACCCTGCTGAGGACCTCTTGGTAGCGGCTGCCGTTCACGTCTTCCGGTAGTGGCACATTCACATTGTGGCGGTCGCCTCCCCAGATTCCCCGTTCATCCTCGAAGCCGCTGAAATAGGGGTAGGCGAAATGCGGGTGCCCGTGAATCGACACGGTCAGCACGTCGGAGCGCTCATAGAATATGTTCTGCTGTCCGTTGCCATGATGATAGTCGATATCGAGCATAGCGACTTTGCCGTACGTGCTCAGGAAGTTCGCCGCGATTGCCGCCGAGTTGAAGTAGCAGAACCCGCCGAAGCTGCGGTGCTCAGCATGGTGGCCCGGCGGCCGCAGGAGAGCGTAGGCCAGGCGTTGACCTTCGAGGATCTCGCCGGCCGCCGTCAGCGCGCAGTCCGCGGCTCGCCTGGCCGCCAGGTAGGCGTTGCGGTTGACCGGTGTGAACGTGTCAATGCAGTAGTAGCCAGCACGAATGGCAAGCTCTTTTGGAGGCCGGGTGCTGTTGCGAATCGGGAATACGTAAGGGTAGATGGACCTCCCCGCTTCGAGGGTGCTGCACACCCGCTTCAAGTAGTCAACAAACTGAGAATCGTGCACTGCCTTGATGTGCCGCTCCGAGAAATGCCTTGGCGTGACCTTTCGAAACAGGTCGGTCCGCTCCAGTTCTTCGAGGATAGCTTCTATTCTCACCGGTGACTCAACATACCCCACCTCGTCCACGTGGTGGATCCAGTGCCGGTCGTTGACCAGAAGGCTGATTCGCTTGTCGGCGGGCACAGACATCTTCGCCGGGATGCCTTTGCTCTTCCTGACGTATCTCGGTGGTCTCATCTGTATCGGGTCGTCGTGGAACGAATCCACCACCATTTCGACGTAGTCTTGCGGACACACCGCGGCATACTTGCGTTCAAGTATCGCACGTACGATAGTCCGGGCATGTTCATTGGCCACCTCAATGCCCTGGCCAAGGTCATCGTACACAAGGTATGGCGGGTTGTCGGTGCCGGGTTCGACCGGCGTCTCGTAGGCGGTATTCGCGATGGGGCGAGCGCCGTACCGCTCGTAGAATCGCAAGCGGGCTGCGTTACGTTCCCTCACCTCCGGGTTCTGAGACAGCTTCGGGTCGTCGGGCAGGCACTCGAAAAACAGGCCCACCGTCCTCAGGTGCAGCACCTCCTCCCGAATCCTCTCATACAGCGCACCACCAACGCCCCGGCCCATCTCCAGCTCCGCCGTTGAGATGAAATCGAGATAACAGAATCGCAACACCGGCTCGTGGAACAGCAGGGCCAGCCCCTTGATGTGTCCTTTGAAGTCGTCAGCCACGAAAAGGATTGAGCGGAAACGGTACTTCAGGGGATTCCGCAGTTGCTGCGGCAGCTTCGCTATCTCTTTCCTTGACAGCCCCGGGAACTGAGCCCTCAGGATTCGCTGAGCCTCAGCCACCGCTTCCTTATTCGCGGGTGTCACGTCGTCGTAGACTCGCCGGATGCGAAACATCTGCTCTGCCTCACGATGGTGGTAGGACGGCAACGTGCGACTCGCCACGGTGCATCCCCACCACCCCTCCACAGCCAACAGGCGAAACCGCCTGGAGCCGAACAATAATTGCACAGGTCGTGGATTCCCCATCCGCGCTCGTGCGCCGGCAGTGCTGACCGCCTTGCAGAGAACGGGTCAACTGTGGTATGACTAGACATGGCTCGGACGGAGTCGTAGCGGTCATGACATCCCTTTCATGCATTGGACATCACCAGCAGTCATGCCGAGAACGCAGCCTGAGAGGTGGTCCTGCACATGCCGCAATGGAGTTTCCTCACCAACCATGCACTGGTCTTGAGCTTTATTGCCCAGCACCCCAGCATAACAGCGCGCGAGTTGGCGCAGGCGGTGGGCATCACCGAGAGAGCGGTGCGCCGCATAGTCCAAGACCTTGAAACCGACGGGTACGTGGCGAAGAGGCGGGTCGGGAGAGGATTGCGATACCGTGTCAACCCGGACCTGTCATTGCGCCACGAGGCCCACTGGGACAAAGCGGTGGGCGACCTGCTGGAGCTTCTTGGCTGGAAGAAGCGGGCGACACGTGTGCAGCGCAAGGCGTCTTCGAGGCCTGTAGGGACACACAACGTCGTCACACCCCAGCAGTAGCAGTACCTGGCGATTCTCCGCACAGCCGCTTCTGAAACACAAGCTTGTCATCTTCCGGCGCGTAGAAGTCGGGGATGCGACAGATCAAGTGATAGCCGTGTGAGCAATGAAAGCGCCTCGTCCTCTCGTACTCGGGTCTGGATGAGGTCTCTATGAGGGCCAGACGTCCGCGAGCCTGCCGCGCCTTTTCCTCCGCGCAGGCCAGAAGGGTGCCGCCAATGCCCTGCCCCTGCCGATGCGGCTCCACCGCCAGCCAGTAGATGTCCCATGTTCCGTCGGTCAGCGGGGTCGGCCCACAGCACACATAGCCAACGACGGTGCCGCTGACCTGCGCCACCATCACCTGATACCCCGACCCAACGGGGTCAGCCAGGTAGCTGTCCAGCACTTCCTCAGCGACGGCGACGTCGGCCGCCTTGAACTCCGGCGTAGCTCTCAGAATCCGCATCAAAGCTCGCTTATCGTCACGGCCCATAAGCCGAATCCGACACGTCACTGTGAGCCTCCCAGAGCCAGTTGGAGAACATGAGCAATGAGTTCGCCGTACTGCATTCCAGCGGCCCGCGCCTGGCGCGCCACACCGGAGCACGGTGATATGTCGGGATTGGGGTTGACGTCCAGGACGTGAGGTTCGCCATGGTCATCCAGCCGGAAATCAACCCGAGCATAGCCGCAGCACCGCAGCACTCGAAACGCTTTCAGCGCCATATCAGCCATCTCCCGCCGTAGCCCATCGTCTATCCACGCCGGACACACAGGCTGGGTGCACTTGAAGTAGACGCTGTCCGGGTCCCACTTCGCCTCGAACGTCAGCAGCCTTGGCAAGGAATGCGGCAAGGAATAGACAATCTCAGAGACTGGGAGGACCGCCGGTCTCTCGTTACCCAATACAGTCGCGTTGAACTCCCGGCCACTGAGGTACTCCTCGACCAGGGCTTCGCCGCCGTACCGCGAGCTGATACGCACAATCTCCTCCGCAAGCGACCGCCTGTCGTGGACCACGCTCTCCGAGGAAAGGCCATGACTCGCATGTTCGTTGCAGGGCTTCACGATGCAGGGGTAGCCCAGGACAAATGACGGAAGCGTCGCCGGCGTCAGCACCTGGCAGCGAGGTGTGGCAATGCCAGCCGCATCCAGCAAACGCCCGGCGGTCATCTTGTCCACAGCGACACGCAGGGCGTACCCCGAAGAGCCGGTGAAAGGCGTTCCGGTCTCCGCCAGGATCTCGGCCACTGCTGCTTCGGACCCAACCGAGTCATCGAAACCCTCGAAGAGATTGAAGACCGCGTCAGCCTTCATGCCGGAGATATCGTCTCTCACACGCTCGAGTGGAGGACGCAGCGGCACCCGAGCGGTCGGGTACTCCGACTCCGCCAGAGCACGTTCCACTGCTTCCACCTCATCCAGGACGGCGAGGACTGCCCTCGCCTCTCCGACAGCGCCGTAACGGCCTGCGGCGGGCTCGTTGTAGACAATGGCTACTGCGGGACGCATTGCGGGTACCTCCTCAGCGCACTACTGAGAACGGCTTCCACAAGAACATCGTAACTGAGGCCCATCCTGTAGGCCATGATTGGCAGGTCGCTGGTCCTAGGGTTGAGACCTGGCAACGGGTTGACCTCCAGGAAATAGGGCACGCCCTCTCGGCTCAACCTGAAGTCGATTCTGGCGACGTCACGACAGCCGAGGGCGGTGAACGCCTTCAGGCTGGACTCAACGACACGCTGCATGACCCCCTGCTCGAACTGGGCGGGACACTCGTAGTCCACCAGCGATTCCCAGTCCCGCTTCACCTCAAGGGAGTAGACGAAATACGGTCCACCTCGCCTCGGCAGCACCCGCATGACGCCTACGGGCTGCGGCGGGTCGTTGCCCACCATCCCGACGGTCACCTCGTCCCCGTCGATGAACTCCTCAATGAGCACCGGCTGCCCGTAGCGCTGCAGCAAGGACGCGGACACGTCCACAAGCTGCTCGGCATCGTCGACCCGCGAGTTGAGGCGTATGCCCTTGCTCGAGCCCTCGCAGGCCGGCTTGACGAACGCGGGAAGAGGAAAGCCTTTTGCAGCCACTTCGGCGAGCCCTTCGTGACTGGCAACCACCGACCACCTTGGTGTCGCAACACCATGCTGGGCCACGATCCCCTTCGCAAGAGGTTTGTCCAGGCATATGCCTAAGCACACGGGGTCGGAGCCGGTGTACGGTATGCCGAGCATCTCGAGCACCGAGGGCACCTGCGCCTCTCTGCTTCGGTGGTTGCCCAGTCCTTCGCTGATATTGAACACGAAATCAACGTCTTCCCTGAGGATAGTGACAAGGAATTCCCGGCCTCCACCGAGGAACACCACCGAGTGCCCGTGGCTTTCGAGAGCTGCACCGAGGGTCTCCACCGTTTCCAGACAGTCGTATTCCTCCAGCGCGTCTTCAGCGCCGCACTGACTCACTGGCACAGCCTCCCTAAGATCGTACGACAGCCCTATTCTCATCCTCTCCTCCTGCTGACGTGGCCACGATCTTCGTCTCACGCTCTGGCTCGCGCCTGGAGTTGAACGCCCCACCCCGGCTATGACGCCCGTTCTTCGGGACCCGCTGCGCGACTGGGTTCCTGTAGCGGAACAAACGGAACTCGTAGTTCCTCAGCACCAGCTCAGACTTCGTGTGTGACTTCACGTAGTTCGGCTGTAACGGGACTTTACCACCGCCGTTGGGAAGGTCAACGACAAAGGTCGGAATGGCCAGGCCCGACGTATGCCCCCTCATCCCCTCGATGATCTTCAGCCCAACGTCCACCGGGGTCCGCAGGTGCTCTGTTCCCCGTACCTCATCGCACTGGAACAGATAGTACGGTCGCACCCTGCTCTTGAGGAGCCCATGACACAGCCTGGTCTGTGCCTCCACACTGTCGTTCACGCCTCGTAGCAGGACCGACTGGTTGTTGACCGGCACGCCAGCGCGGAGCAATCGCTCACATGCCGCAGCCGACTCAGGAGTTATCTCCCGTTCATGGTTGAAGTGCGTATTGAACCATACAGGGCCGTATCCCGACAGCATGCTGCACAGCTCGTCGTCAATACGCTGCGGCAGCACTACCGGGAACCGGCTACCGATACGTATGATGTCCACGTGCCGTATCCGTCTCAACCCGGAGATTACCTCTTCGAGACGGCCGACGGACAGAACGAGTGGGTCGCCGCCGGAGATGATGACATCCCGGATACTCGTGTTGTCGCGGATGTAGCCCAGCATCGCCTCCACCTGGTCGCGCGTGCGTATCCACTTGCCGTGACGCCATTCTCTCTTCCGCGTGCAGTGGCGGCAGAACACCGGGCAGATGTTCGTCAACACCATCAACACTCTGTCTGGATAGCGATGCACGAGCCCGGGCACCACTGAGTCGCCCCTCTCTTCCAGGGGGTCATCGAGGCCGATTCCCGCCAGGGCCGTCTCCTCCAGACAAGGAATCGCCTGCCTTCGAATTGGGTCGTCCGGGTCCTCTGGATTCATCAGACACAGGTAATAGGGTGTAACCGACAGGGGATACTCGCGGGTTACCAGTTTCAGTTCTGCCTTTTCCTGGCTCGATAGGGGAATGAAGCTCGACAGTTCGTCAATCGAGGTGATGCGATTGGCGAACTGCCATTTCCAGTCTTTCCACAGTTCCTCTGGGATGTGCTCGAAGAGTCGCCTCCTGTGGCCAGAGGCGATAGTACTTGGCGGTTCTTCCTCCGCGTCGCTCTTCAACGAAGCGGCTTGCAGCGGTTGTCCTTCAGTGTGACATGGCGCGGCCGTGTCAGACGCTTTCATGCCGGCTGTCCCCTCCTTATTTCTAAATCTCTAACTGGCTCCAAGTGTCGCCTGAATCATGCTACCTGAGTCACGAAGTGGACTTCATGACTTATGTTACATCTATAGCATGAAATGTCCCGTCTGTCAATAGGGTATCGGCGCTTCTCCTCGAAACCGCCTGGTCAGCCACTCGTTCCAGATAGGCAACGAATGCATCCCCGAAGTAGTATCTAAGCTCTTCCTTCTGCGCGTCGAATACAGACATCCCCTGACCCCGACAGGGCAGTTCATCAAGGAACTCGCTCACCACCAGCCGACCACTCTCCCACGTGAGCGGGAAAAGGCAACACACCATCGGCTTGAGCCAGTGCACATCGAGCCCCATTTCAGTAGCCAGCCGGTGCAGATGGCATCCGCCCAACACGTGGTCGAAGAACACACACTTGCCGCCGTATACCCTGGTGTTCTCGCGCTGACCAGTCGGGTAGTCAGGGTCATCCTCCACCCTCTCCTCGAACCAGTCACCGACGGGGCAGCCGACAACGGGTTCGAGGTGTCCAACGTGGGCCAGTATCCTATCCCTCTCGCCACGCTCCACGGGGCACCCGTAGTTGCAGCAAAGGCTGTCACAAAGGCTGTGTTCGCAACGCGCGAGGTATGTCCTGGTGAACACGTTCTCGTCCACCTCGCGTATCCTCACCGTGTTCGTCGTACTCTCCACCTTTATCATCCGTCTTGCCTCACAACGCTCCCTTGCCGGGAGCGGCTATCTCCCCGATACCGCACACCTGGCTTACCGCACAGGCGGGCTGCGACTCGCGGCGCCCTGCTCGTGCTCCCAGGCGCGTTCGACCCCAGCGTACTCTACTCCTGCGTCCACCGCCGCCGGCACGGGCACGACCGGCGGGCGCCTTGACGCCGCAGCATGCCCCCTCAGCCCTCTTCCCGGTCTGCCAATCAGGAGTTCAAGGCTGGTCAGTCGCGGCAGGCGACGCACCTCTGTGACACGCCGGAGCATCAGAACCGCGACACAGCATCGCATCGTTCCCGATATCAGGAACAACGTCAGCAGACCCGAGCCGCGCAAAGGCGGCAGATGAGGCGCCACCACACCACCCGCAAGCGCCCCGAGGCACATCGCGCCGCCGGTCATGGCGCCGAACAGAGCGATGAACCGCATTCGGCTCTCAGGCGCGGCTGCGTCATAGACGAAATTGGTGCTGGCCAGGTTGAAGCCAGCCCACGCGAAGCCGGAGACCACCTGCACCAGAGCCAGATAGTACGGGTGATTGCCAGCTATCCACAGCACAGGCACCAGGGGTATAAGAAGAGAAGTCAGCTTGAGGATTCTGATGTTGCCTGCCATGTCAGTCCGTTTCCCCCAGAAACCGAGGAACAAGAGGCCGGACATCGTAGCCACGGCCGTGATGGCGACATAGGTGAGGTAGCCAAATCCCAGGTCTTTCAGCATATAGGCGGCGAAGAAGGGAGACGCAACGGACACAGACAGGTTCATCAGCGACACGTAGAGAATGAACCGGCCCAGATTCGATGAGGCCATACCCCTCGCGATTTGCAGCAGGCTACGCTCGCTGCCGCAACGCCGCGCCGGAGGCTCATACATTCGGGACATGTAGTACCACGAAACCAGTCGCAGCACGGCGGCGGCGCCGAAGACCGCCGAGAAGCCGATGAAGACATCGCGCGCCGACAGACTGAGCACTGTCCCCCCAATCAAGAAGAAGACGAGCGCCACCAGGCCGCACACTCTTCCTCTCAGCCCGAAGTATCTGCCGCGCTGTCCCATCGGCACCAGGTCGGCCATCATGCTGCCCCAGGCCGGGTTGACCATTGACGACAGGGCACCGCCCACCGTAACGAACAGGATCAGCCACCATACTTCGTTGCCTATCGAGAGGTGAGGAAGGAGCAGGACCGGGATCCAGATAACAGCGTGCGCGAAAACCAGAGGCAGCATGAATCGCTTGCGGCTCCCAGCTCTCTCGGCTGCATGTGGAGCGAAAAGCTGAGACACAGAGGTACACAGACTCGGAACGCTGGCAAGCAGGCCGACCTGTGTAATGCTGGCACCAAGGGCAAGAGCGAACGGAGCGATGTAGTCCTGGGTAAGCCCCATCATGCCGGAGCAGGCTGACCCTTCCAGTATGCTCAGCCTGAGGCTCTTCTTGACGTGCTGCGCCTGGGACGGACGACTCGTCACGGATGTTTCCTGACAAAGGCTGGCTCGACTTGTCGCCACTTGAGCAGGGACACAGTCCTTCCCGCCGGACTGCGGGTGGCGGGCGCCTATCGCCGCTCCGAACACACGAAAAGGTCATTTCCTCCCGGAGACGCCTCCCGGCCCCCATCTCGTCCCAGCGCCAAGGCACCTATTCAGCCTGCTGGCGCCGTCGACGGCGTCGCTCGGCCCGGTCTAGCTGATGTCGTCCCTCTCTTTCGCTGCACTAATCGGACCTTAGCACCTCTTTCACGCTACCTTCTGTCGACGCCGACTCTCAATGGCGCCGTTTCACACTCCCTGCCGAGACGTGTGGAACGACCCAGTGTACTAACCGATAGCCCCACCATTCCCGGAGGTGTCTCGCAACGGACACCCCTCAATCCGAGGCAATCCGCGCCGTTCTTTCAACGAGGCGCCGCGTATCCTCGTCACCACTCAGGCAGTAGAGTACCTTCCTTCCATCCATCTGCCGGTCAATCAACCCCGCCTCAACGAAGCCCTCGAGCGCCCTGTCTGCATCCCGTACGCTGCAGTC
The DNA here is from genome assembly GCA_034189695.1 of Chloroflexota bacterium. Taxonomy (GTDB): domain Bacteria; phylum Chloroflexota; class Dehalococcoidia; order E44-bin15; family E44-bin15; genus JAXHUA01. The sequence continues at coordinate 20,438 of JAXHUA010000063.1, forward strand.
CAGCGCATAGCAGATGACATCCCGCGTGAATCTGCCCGCTGGGTGCCGGCCCCAGAACGCCAGGAGTTGCATGTCCAGTGGCTTCCTGTTGTGCTTGCCCAGGAAACCACACAGTTGCTCATCGGTGATACCCTGCGCTTCTTTCATCCAAATGCTCCTAGCTCACCAGTGCCCTCGCATGACGCCATCGAATCGGGCAACGACACTGGCCTCGCCCTTGGGACTACTCATGACTGATGTAGCATGTTAGCCCAATCATGTTATGCCTATCATGTATCGTAAAGCACATTTGGCATTCCTGTCAATACTCCGCACACAGGTATTTCGCAGCCCGGCCGGTCACTGCACGCAGACAGCACGCCCCCGCCGAGCGCGTCCGGCTCACCAGCGCTTCGGCACGTTTCACGTCTGCCCGTGGCCCCGTCGTATTCCGACCGCTCCGCCAACGTCACCCGCTTCTTGAGCACTGGCCCCAGACCAGTCAGACTGCTTCCGAACACGTGGCAGATCGGGCCTCAACGGCCTATTGACATCCTGCACATACGGTGCTATCGTTATCATGATAGTTCTATCATGTCATAGCTATCATGTTCTGCTGTTCATTACCAGTCCGTCGCGAGATTGGAGGCCGGCTCCGGGTGTCGCCGTTGAGATGCCCGCTGTGGTGCAGAAGCCAGGTAATACCCATCCAGGCGATCAAGGAGGTAGTCCGACATGCTCTTCCCATATCGCAATGGCAGAGAGGCGAAACGTATTCCCCCGCCCGTGCAGGACTACATGCGGCGCAGGTTCATGCTGAGATGGGAATACATTAACCAGCTACGGTGCCTTGAGAATGCCGGAGTCGTCAACGATACGCCGGTGACACTCCTGCGCGTTTTCAGCCCCCTCCAAGCGCGCAGGGAACACCTCGCCATAAGAGCCTACAAAGACCTTGACGGCTACCCGGAACTGCTGCTGTTCGAGGGGTACATCGACAACCAGGGGAATGCTTACCTTCGAGACAGACGGACAATGTCGTATGTAGTCCAGACCCCCACCCACCAACCGCCACAGGACCCACACCAGCCTCGGCGGTCATGACAACCACAGCGTGGGCCAGGTCGCTCCTACGTTCTGCATGCTGATGGGACGGCTGGAGCTCCGGACAGTGCTGGTGCTCATCAGCCCGGCGTTCTGGAGAGGCAGGTAGGAAGGTGGCACCGGGGCTGGTGCAACGTACGTCGGACTACCGGCGATGCAAACGACACGTCACAGGAACGTCTCAGTCCCTCGCGCCGGCACCGTCACCTCAGGTACCCCGCGAGGTGGCCGGGCGATGAGGAGAAGGGGAATGGCCACCAGCATGAGCAGCGCCAGCACAAGAAAAGGCCACCGGTACCCACCGGTGGTATCCCTGAAGAATCCAACCAGGAGCGGTGTCAGCACCCCACCCACAGTCATCATCGCCATGGACACTCCCTGTATCATGCCAAGCGCCTGCCGGCCGAAGTACTGGGCCAGAATCACTGGTCGTACCGCGATGATACCGCCATAGGAAGCCGCGAACAGGATGAAGAACGGGACCAGGTGCCACATGCTCGTCACGGACGCCAGAATGGCAAGCCCGGCCGCCTGCAACACGAAGAGCCCCGTCAGGATGTAGCGCGGCCGGTAGTAGTCCGCCAGCCACCCGAACCCGAACCTGCCAATCAGACTGGTAAGTGTCATAATCATGACCGCCGCTCCCGCCATTGCGCCAGCCAGCGCCAGGCCGTGCTCCTCCTTTGCGTCAGTCAGGTACGGGATGATGAAGATGGCCACCGCATTCAACGGAGCCATAGACATCAGGAAGGTCAACGTGAGCAACCAGAAGCTGCGCTCCTTGAGGGCCTGCCGCACCGAAAGCCCTTCGATGTCCTGGTGCTTCTGCGGCACGTCCTCCTCCGGCGGTTTCTCATCACCATCGGGGAGCATGCCGTATTTCTCAGGGCGATGACGCAGCACACGGGCCAGCGGCAGCCCCACTGCCAACATGCCGATAGCCATCATGACCAGCACAGTGCTCCAGTCGTAGCGGACCAGCAACCACGTGACTATCGGAACCAGCAATCCACTCAGACCGGCCCCCGCCGTGTAGAAACCGAGGGCCTTCCCCCGTTTCCTGATGAACCAGTTGGAGATGTTGGTCATCGGCAGCACACCCGCGCAGATGCTTGCCCCCAGTGCGAGCACAAGGTAGAAAAGGTAGAACGTCAGCAGTGAGTTCATCCAGCTCAGCAACAGGAATCCCAACCCCATCAAGCACACTCCGACGACGACCGACGGCCGAGCGCCAAACCGGTCAACTAGATAGCCTGCAAGGGGCGCGATCGGGCCGGCTTCAGCGCTTCGCAGCGAGAACGCAAGCGACACCTGTGCCGTGCTCCAGCCAAAGGCCTGCTTGAGAGGATTCACGAATGCGCCAAAGCCATAGAAGTATGTGCCGGCCACGTAGAAGGTGATGGCCGCATTCGCCAGTACGACCCACCAGCCGTAGAAGATACGTTTTCTCCCCACCGGTTTTGCCCCAGCCCCTTCCAGCTGCATCGCATTCCCAGGACAATCGTCTCTCTTCAAGCGAGTCCCCTTATCTCCGGGTCACACATGTCGTGTGCGGGACAAACCCGCATACGACACCCACCACCGCAGCCAACCTTCAAAGCATGTAGCCCGTCTGCGTTTGCAGCAGCCACATCACCAACAAAGCGAACAGGGGCATGCTCAGGTTGTCGTTCACACCCAAGCGTACACCCTGGGCCACCGTGGCGGTCACGGCGCCCGCCAGTGCGATCCACAGAGGAACGCCGGAGCCCGCATAGTGGAAGCCGATTGCGATTGCCAGGCAGGTCACGAGGCACGCGATGTCACCCTCCACTGTGCGCCCAAACAGCCTCCGCCTGCCGATGAACTTGCCAACGAATGTCGCAGCCGGGTCGCCCACCGCCAGAAACAACACCGCAAGGATCGCCAGCTCTCTGGGGAACGCCAGGAATGCGACGATTGCCGCGATCAGCACGTAGCTGGCACCCGTGGGGCGCGACATCTCCTCCTCCCTTAGCAGCAGCCGGAAGTATGTGAAGAACCAGCCGTTGACCTTCGAAGCCCGCAGTCTGACGGCTTCGAATGCCAGGAAGAGAACGGTAAGGACTCCAAGCGCGACCAGCAACACCAGCTTTGGCAGCAGGTGCGCGGCCAGCGCTATGGCCAGGCCACCCACCGTATGGAATGCACCCCTCCACGCTACACTCGGCATATGCAGCAGGCCTCGATGCTAAAGCACGTCCGCATGTCGGCACAGGCGAAGCGATGCACGTCCGGCGTTGCGGGTTCAGTTGTTCGCAACGTAGCCCACCCCCTCGATCTCCAGCAGCAGCTCATTCGCCATTCTCACCTTTGCCCCGAGCATTGCCTCCACTCTTTGAGGCGCGACGACAGCGCAATTCCCTCTACCCTCGCCACCCATCCCTGTCTCGCAAAAGAAGTGGCACAAGCCTCCCTCTTGCCGGTCATGTTTCCGTGGGGAGCGCATGTGCACACACTGTACAGCCGGCTCAAATGTGAAGCTCGACGATGTCTCCGTCCTGAAGCACGTAGTCCCTCTTCACCATCTGACCGTCGAACTTGCCCGATCCCCAGATTCTGGCATGTTTCAGTTCCCTCCGGAAATCCTTGTGAACAGACTCAGCCGCATCCTCCACTGTGCTTCCGGCCTCCAGCGTCACCGGCCGAGTGAGGTCCGCCTCCCCTCCAGGCACCTTGGTGTACACTCTGATGACGCCCAGCAGTTCAAACAACCTGCGCTTGAACTCCTCGAGTCTAGCCCCATCCCGGGCCGAAACACACATGACCGGAAGCTCCTCGCCGTACCGCGATTCCAGCTCCGAGCACCGGTCCGCCGCTCCAGGAAGGTCGCTCTTGCTTCCTACAACGAGCGCCTTCTTGGGTCCCTCTCCAGAACCGGACTCGACTGTCTTCAGGGGACTCGCCCCCAATTCCGCGAGTTTCTCCAAGACGCTCTCAAGCTGGCCCGCACAGTTGTCCCCCAGATCCACCATCAGCACCAGTATGTCAGCGTTCTTCAGGACCATAGAGAGCCACGGCCGCGCCTCCGCATCCGTCACAGGTGGCAGGTCAACGAGCTGTATCTGCAAGTTCTCGAAGGGCATCATTCCCAGGATGGGCATTCGCGTAGTGAATGGATACTCGCCGACTTCGGGGGACGCCTCAGTCAACACCGCTACGAGCTGGGACTTTCCCACGTTGGGCAATCCTACCAGCGCCGCCTGCCCCGCTCCTTCTCTGCGGATGTAGTAGCCGCTGCCCCTCTTCCCGGCGCGATGTCCCTTCTCAGCCTGCGCAGTCAGCTTGGCCATCCTCGTCCTCAGCTCCGCACGCAGCCTGTCCGTGCCCTTGTGCTTGGGCATGATGGCCATCATCTCCCGCAACGCCTCAATCTTCTCCGGTATCGACTTCGCAGCTCGAAAGCGCTTCTCCGCTACGAAGTACTGCGGCGGCAGGTTGGCGGGCATTTGGGTCCTCCTTGCTCCACTGCGGCCCGGGTCACCATGGCAGTCGCCATCTGAAACACGCCAGGCCTCATGCGAGCCCTCCGTCTTCTCTCAGCGAGTTTAGCAGGTTCGAAGAACTTGCACCAGATTGCGCCACTGAGGCGCCACACCACCCAACACGATTCATGGCCTCGCCAGCACGCATAGCGGAGCGGCGCTGCCCACCTCGTGCGGTTGATGCCTCCGCCGCGTCGGGCTATGCTAGAGCCTGACGCGCCGGGTCCACTTCCCCGCGAGCCCGATCTCAATACCATGGTCAGCGACATCGTGTGACAGGGTATTCACACAAGCCAGTGCAAACCCGGTGGACCGCTCAAAGAAGACACACTTGGGTACGAACGTATTCGGAGGCCTCACCAGCGCCCTGCGCCGGACAGTAACCACGCGGTTCGACTCGGGAGTATGGCTCGTAACCGCCATCCGGCTTCTCACCGCGGCTGGTTTCTCCATCTGCATCCCCTTCCTCTCGCTCTACCTGTATCAAGAGCGCGGTGTTCCCATGACGCTCGTTGGCACGATCATCCTGATCGGCGGTCTTTGCTCCGCCGTAAGCCACATGATTGGCGGAGCATTGTCAGACCGCTTCGGGCGTCGCCGTCTGCTGTGGGTGGCAGCCTTGGCCAGTGCCTTCCTCTACTTCGGGCTCTCGGCCCTCATCGCCGCGGCGGCTCCGATATGGGCTATCGCCGTGGTCTACATTGGCGGACGCATGGTCCTGGCAACGACGCTTCCCGCTGCCTCAGCCGTCATCGCGGACCTCACACCCAGGGAGCGTCTCACCGAAGCCTACGGGCTCATGCGTGTAGGCGGCAACGTCGGCTGGGCCGCCGGCCCCGCCGTCGGAGGCTATCTCGCCACGTTCCTGTCGTACGCCTGGCTGTTCGGCTTGGCTGGCATCACCAGCGTCCTCGTTCTCATACTCGTTCTCGCCGCGTTGCGCGAGTCCTTTCACGGAGGCTCTGACCAGGTTAACGCCCGGAGCATGCTCTCCGTGGCTGGCAACCGCACCTTCCTGTGGTTCACTCTACTTTGTCTGTTGGTGTTCCTTGGCATGGCACACCTCGGCAGCACACTCTCGGTGTTCACCGTGGACCGCCTGGGATTCTCCACGGCCCAATACGGCCTTCTCCTCACCGCCAACGGCATCATTGTGGTGCTACTACAGTACCCCGTGGCGCGAGTGATTGACGTGGTGGGAAAGGGGAGAAGTCTCATCACTGGCTCCCTCCTGTACGCCCTTGGCTACCTTTCGCTTGGCTGGGTTGGAAGCTTCGGTTGGGCTTTCCCGGCCATAGCGGTCATCACGCTTGGCGAGATAGTCTTTGCTCCGACAACGCTCTCAGTGGTCGGCGATCTTTCCCCTGATGACCGCAGAGGCCGATACATGGGATTCTTCGGCCTGAGCCAGACGCTCGGGCTATCGCTCGCTCCTTTCATAGGAGGGGTATTGCTCGATGTCTTCCCCAGCGACCCTGCACTGCTCTGGGGCATTGTCGCCTCCACATCCGTTGCAGCGGCAATAGGCTTCCAGCGCTGGAACGCGGCACGTCGGCACGACGAGTGAACCTGCCAGGCGTAGCGCCATCCCACCGCCAGCAGCGACAGTCGTTCACCCTATGCCGCCGACAAACGGCGTGCGCCGGAGCACAGGCATGCCACCCAACCCTGTGAGACGGATGGCTCCCGTCGCCCACTTTGTTGACATCCGCTCCAGCGTCCTCTAGACTGGCATTCCCGAGTAGCCAGCGAAAGGCCACATCCAGCCATGACACGGAGTCATCTCAGGGCTGGTCACGCGAAATGCCGCCAGCCAGGTGGTGCCCAGCGCCTCGGGCACGCCGAGCAGCGTTGGACAGGACACAAAGCCAGGCAGACCCGGAAGGAGGCACAATGGAGCAGTTCGGCCACCCACTTGAGGCATTGATTATCTGGGGAGACTTCGAGGCCATTGTCAGGCAGCATGATAGCGGCAGACCAGTAGTGGAGGAACTCACGAAGCTACTGAGCCACGATGACACAGCAGTACGGGCCGGTGCGATCGCCGGACTGGGCGCGATCGCCCAGACCGACATCAGCGCAATCAAGGTCGCGGCTGACCGGCTGGTCGCACTGTTGGGCGATCACGACGCCGATGTACGTCGCAATGCCTCTTGGCTTGTATGGCTGCTTGCCGAAGCCGACGTCGACACCGTCAAGTCCGCCACCCCCTCGCTGATTGCGCTCCTTGATGATGAGCTGGATGTCACTCGCGGTGCTGTCACCGCGGCCTTGTGGGGTATCGGACGCAGCGACCCCGAGGGCCTCAGGGAGGCCATTCCCAGGCTCATCGCCCGTCTCGACGACCAGATAAGTCTCGTTCGCGCGGCCGCTGCCGCAAGTCTTGCCCTCTTCGCTCAGACCGATGTTCACGCGGTAACCCCCGCCGCCCCGAGGCTGGTCGAACTCCTCAACGACGCTGATGCCAATGTGCGTCGCAATGTCGCCGCCGCCGTAGGCTCCATTGCCACCAGTCAGCCGGACGCTGTGAAGGGCAGCACCGACGCGCTCTTCGCACTGCTGCGTGACAACGACTCTGCCGTTCGCAGCCACTCGCTGGCTGCCCTTGGTGCGGTCGCCGTGATCGACCCGCAGGCGACCAAGCGTGCCATCCCCGAACTCATCCGGCTTTTCAGTGATGATGACCAACTCGTTCGGGGTCAGGCCGTGTCCGCCATCGGGGCCGTCGCTCTCACCGATGTCGATGCAGTTAAAGACGCCGTTCCACAACTCCTCTCTATGCTGGAAGAGGAGGATGCCAATATTCGTGGTGCCGCAGCCGGTGCTCTTGGCGAGATCGGCGGCATCGATTCCTCTCTGGTCAGCAACGCCGTTCCCAAGCTGGTGACGCTCCTCGAAGACAGTGACGTGTACGTCCGTGGCGCCGCCACGGCTGCACTACAGGCAATCGGAGAGGCATAGGGCCGGTCCAACCAGGCGGCCTTCGATGCCCTGGTCCACCGTTAGTGGCAGCATCTGACTCGACGGTTCAGGCGGGGCCTATGAATTGCAGACAAGACAACACAGCAGCAAGCGATACCAGGGTCGTAAGAACCACCACAGCGTTCGACTGCGGCGGCCGCTGTCCCCTCAGACTTCATATCAAGGACGGCCGCATCATACGGGTCGAGGGCGACGATGCTCCAGAGCCAGAACAACTGCGCGCCTGTCCCAGGTGCCGGGCTCTCCGACAGGAGGTGTATCATCCCAACCGATTGATGCACCCATTGAAGCGCACCGGCCCGAGAGGCGAGGGCAGGTTTGAACGCATCTCATGGGACGAGGCCCTCGACACGATTGCCAGCGAGCTGAGACGGGCAAGGGACACCTACGGTAACTCCAGCATACTCCTGATGACCGGGGGCGGTTACCTGGGTGCCCTGCACAGCGGCGGGCGCGCCACAGCCAGACTGCTGTCAATGTTCGGGGGCTACACCGCCACCTATGGAAACGTATCATCCGAAGGCGCCGTGTGGGCTGTGATGGCCCAGTACGGCTCGGTCATGGTGGGCCACAGCAGAGACGACCTTCTCAACTCCAAGCTCATCATCATGTGGGGCTGGGACCCGGCAAGGATGATATCCGGCACGAACACCATGTACCACCTCATCACGGCGAGAGACGCTGGCGCACGCATAGTCTCTATTGATCCCAGGTACCACGATTCCGCTGTCGTTCTCGCCGACCAGTGGATACCCATAAGGCCAGGCACCGATACCGCCATGATGGTCAGCATGGCCTACGCAATGCTCAAAGAAGACCTCCACGACCAGCAGTTTCTCGACAGGTATACCCTCGGTTTCGACAAGTTCAGAGAATACGTCCTTGGCATCGAGGACGGCGTTGAGAAGACACCGGCCTGGGCTGAGGCCATTACCGGGGTCCCGGCGTCGACGATCGAGCAACTGGCCAGGGAATACGCTACGACAAAGCCGGCGGCCCTCATGGACTGTCAAGGGCCAGCCCGCAGTGCGATGGGCGAGCAGTACAACCGCTGTGCCATGACGCTCACCGCCATGACCGGCAACGTGGGGCGCCGTGGGGGAAGTGCGGCCGGCGGCCTGATGGGCATACCCATCGGCCACATGTTCCGCTCCTCAGGAATACCCGGCGTCAGGAACCCCGTCGAGGCAGGTGGACCGTCCATCCGAGGCACGCTCGACCTGCGGCTTCGCCTGGTGCGCAGATTCCACATCAACAAGATGTTCGACGCCATCCTCGAAGGTACGGCCGGCGGCTACCCGGCAGATATCAAGCTCGCCTGGTGCGTGGCTGGCAACCCGCTGAACCAGCTTGGCAACACGAACAAGGCAGCCCGTGCCCTTCGTCAGCTTGAGTTCTTCGTCGCGTCAGACCTGTTCGTCACCCCCACCGCCCGGTTTGCCGACATCGTACTCCCGGTTACAAGCGCTGCCGAACGCAATGACCTCACCCGTCCCTGGCCCTCCGGGCCCTACTTCACCACCATCAATCGCGCCATCGAGCCGCTGGGAGAGTGCAAGTCGGATCTCGAAATCGCCTCAGCGTTGGCTGAGAGGCTTGGCATCGAGGGCTTTCACACGGGCATCGAGGAGGAATGGCTCAGGGAGTTCGTGGAGAAGAATCCCGAGACCGCCCAGCACATTGAGGATTACGACAGGTTCAGGCGCGAAGGCATTCACCGCGTCAAGCTGGCCAAACCCATTGTGGCGTTCGAGCAGGAAATCGCTGACCCGGACAACAACCCCCTCCCTACCCCGTCAGGGAAGATAGAGATCTTCTCCCAGCGAGCTGCCGACACGGACAACCCTCTCTGCCCACCCATCCCCAAGTACCTCAGCACCCCGGAAGACCGAAACGACCCACTGACGAAGCAGTACCCGCTCCAGCTCATCTCACCACACCCCCCGAACAGGGTGCATTCACACATGAATGTCGACTGGCTCAGAGAGCTGCAACCCCATCGTGCCTGGATAAACCCCACTGACGCGGAGCCACGAGGCATAGGCGACGGCGACGAGGTCTGCGTATTCAACGATCGGGGCAAGCTGGCAATCCAGGCCTGGGTGACCGAGAGGATCATTCCTGGAGTCATCTGCATATTCGAGGGTGCCTGGTACAGTCCTGACGAGGAGGGTATTGACCGGGGCGGCTGCGTCAATGTCCTCACTAACGACGCGTATTCTCCAGGCGGAGCTGCGGCACTGAACACCGCCCTCGTAGAGGTGACCAGGGCCTAGAGGAGGACACAGCTTGCAGATTGCCTTCTATTTCGATCAGACTCGTTGCACCGGCTGCGGCGCCTGTCGCGTGGCCTGCAAGGACTGGCATGACATACCCGCTGGCCCCGAGAACTGGATGCGTGTTCTCCACACAGAAGAAGGCAGGTTCCCCGACGTATTCGTCAGCTACCTCGTCGCACCGTGCTATCATTGTATTGACCCCGTATGCGTCCCGGCCTGCCCCACGCACGCCATCTCCAAACGCGATGAGGACGGAATTGTCGTTGTGGATAGCCAGTCGTGTCTGGGCAACGAGCAATGCGACGTCAAGTGCCTCAAAGCGTGCCCCTACAATGTCCCCCAGTTTGGTCGGGAGCCCGGTGCCAAGATGCACAAATGTGACTTCTGCCTTGATAGGTGGCAACAGGGGAAGCTCCCAATCTGTATCGAGGCCTGCCCCACCAGGGCCCTCGACGCTGGCCCCCTTGACGAACTCAGAGCCAGGTACGGCGACATCCAGGAGGCACACTCATTCGTCTACTCCCATAGGACGAAGCCGGCGATTGTGTTCAAACCCAAACGCCCAGGAACCCCCGCACAGCAACCCGCCTCGTAGCACCTTCCCGCGCTGCAATGGCTGCGTCGCTCGTTTCTTCTGGTCGACTCGCCACCCCCACACGGCTATCTCGCATCTCAGCGCGGAGTCCTGATACCGCGTGTTGCGTCAATAGAAAGTGTTACCGAACGGTGGTTGGTTGCCTCATAAATGAGGTTACCGAAGCCTCCTTTCCTTGGGCATGCTCAGCCATGGCCCATAGTGTTTCCAGTTGACG
>JAXHUA010000064.1:0-2119 GCA_034189695.1 Chloroflexota bacterium
TCCTGAGAGACCACTTCGGCACCGCATCACTTGAGGGCTATGGCTGCGCTCACCTGCCGCTGGCAATCGGTGCGGCAGGTGCAATCATTCACTACCTGGGGGAGACGCAGAAGGGGACGCTGGGACAACTCACCAGGCTTGCTACGTATTCCACGGGTGCGTTCATGACCCTCGACCCGCAGACACGACGCAACCTGGAGCTGGTGCAGAGCATGCGCTTCGGCGGCACATCGGGCTCGGTTCTGGCGGTGGTCGATATGACGCGGACGTCTATGGGGGGCAGGCTGCTCAGAAGGTGGATGGGGCAGCCGCTGCTGGACGTAACGGTACTGAATCGACGGCTTGATGCGGTCGAGTGGTTCCACGCCAGTGCGGGGCGGCGCGAGAGAACGATTGACGTGCTGAAGGAGATATGCGACCTGGAGCGGGTCATCAATCGGGTGGGTGGCGGCATCGCCACGCCGCGGGAGCTGGTGAGCATGCGGCGAAGCCTGGAAGCGGCGTCGCGCTTGAGGGAGCAGATGGAGGGCGAGGACACGTCATGCTTGAGGTGGTTGCTGGAAGGCCTGAAGCCGTGTGAGGACGTGGTCGGTGTAGTGGCGGAGGCGATTGTCGAAGAGCCGCCTCAGAACCTCGCTGAGGGAGTGATCAAGGAGGGGTTCTCAGCGGAGCTGGATGAGATACGTTCTTCCTCGCGGAACGCCAGGAAGTACCTGGCGAACCTCGAGCGTCAGGAGAGGGAGCGGACCGGCATCAAGTCTCTCAAGGTGGGGTACAACAAGGTATTCGGCTACTACATCGAGGTGTCGAAGCCGAACCTGTCGCAGGTACCGCCGCAGTATATCCGCAAGCAGACACTGGTCGGAGCAGAGCGCTTCTTCACACCTGAGTTGAAGGAGTACGAATCACTGATCCTCGGTGCTCAGGAGAGGATGGCCGAGCTGGAGGGAAGGCTGTACCGGCAGGTGTGCCATCAGGTGAGCGCTGCCTCGGCCAGGGTGCTCGAAGTGGCTGAGGCGCTGGCCCAGATAGACGTATTCTCATCGCTGGCCGAGGTTGGGGTGCGCTACAACTACGTGCGGCCGAAGCTGTCGACCGATGACTGCATTGTCATCCACAGCGGCCGGCATCCGGTGGTGGAGCAGGCGGTGGGAGATGCGCCCTTCGTCCCGAATGACACTTATCTCTCGAACCAGGATGCCCAGCTCATTGTCTTGACCGGCCCCAACATGTCGGGCAAGTCGACGTATCTCCGGCAGGTGGCCCTGATCGTCCTCCTGGCGCAGATTGGCAGCTTCGTGCCGGCGGACTCGGCGCAGATAGGCGTCGTTGACCGCATATTCACCAGGGTCGGCGCTCAGGACGAACTGGCTATGGGCCGGTCGACTTTCATGGTGGAGATGGAGGAGGTGGCCGGCATCCTCAACCACGCCACACCCCGCTCGCTGGTGGTGCTCGATGAGATCGGGCGCGGCACCAGCACCTATGACGGCATCTCCATCGCCCAGTCGGTGGCCGAGTACATCCACAACCAGCCGAATCTCGGGGCCAAGACGCTCTTCGCCACGCACTACCATGAGCTGGTGAACATGGCCAGCTACCTGCCGCGGGTGAAGAACTTCAACGTTGCGGTGTCTGAGGAGAGGGGCAAGGTGGTCTTTCTGCGCCGGATCCTCCCCGGGGGCGTCGACAAGAGCTATGGCATACATGTCGCGCAGCTTGCCGGGCTGCCGCGTTCGGTGGTCCACCGCGCCGAGGAGGTGCTGGCCGAGCTTGAGAACGGTCGCAGTCAAACGGGCAGGGCGCGCGCGCGGAAGGCGCGACGCCCTGATGGGGCGCAACTGTCGCTGCTGGGGCCCTCTTCGCCCGTGGTGGACGAACTGACCCGGCTTGACATCGATGCCATGACACCACTCGAGGCCCTCAACAAGCTCTACGAGCTGAAGCAGAAGGCGAAGGATTCTTGAGGAACCCGGCGCGGGGTCAAACGAAAAGGGTAGCCTGGAGCATCTGCTCCAGGCGTGGTGGGAGCGGATGCTCCCACCTACCCAGTGTATTGCTGGGAGGCAGAAGGCGGGGGAGCCGTAACGCCGAGACGTATGGTGCGGGAAGGCGAGAC
>JAXHUA010000065.1:0-13486 GCA_034189695.1 Chloroflexota bacterium
ACCTCTCCTTCATCACCTCGGTATACTCTGTCAAGCTCGCTCTACTCATGCCTCTCATTGGGTAACACCTTTTTTGAGGCAACGATACCCCACTCGGTAACATTTATTATGAGGCAATTCGTCGTCTTGACAAAAGCGGCAAATCCACTACCCTGTACCTGAGGAGTTCTAACACAAGACAGGGTCGCGAGCCGCCCGGCAGCCGTCAAACCAGGCACAATCGCACTTACCCCGTGGGGAATGCCGGCTGGTTCGGCTTTTGCGCCTGACCAAGCCACGCCAGCAGTGCCATCCAGCAGGACCGTCCCGCAGGCCACTCATCGCGTCGGGGTGACGCTTCACCCAGGTTCCACCCAGCCTTCCATGGCACAGCCCCGCAACCTGATGAGGAGGGAGCATGGAACTACACGGAAGCAAGACAGAAAAGAATCTGCGTAACGCCCTTCTGGGCGAACTGCAAGCCCAATTCAGGTACCTGCGGTTTGCGTCCGCCGCAAGGGAAGCAGGCTTTGACCGGGTCGCCGATGTATTCGAAGCAACGTCCAAGAACGAGGTCGAGCATGCAGAGCACTTCTTCGAGTTCCTCGGTGGGTGTGCGGACACCAGGGCCAATCTGAGCCTGGCCCTCGACCGCGAACACGAGGAGGCGACCAGGCTGTATCCCGAGGCCGCGCGGACCGCAGCGGAAGAGGGATTCACCGACATCGCCGACTTCCTGCGACGGATGGGCAAGGTGGAAGAGAACCACGAGAAGAACTTCTCAGACCTCCTGGAGACGCTGGCCGGAGACGGTGCCTTCGTCGGCAAGACGGTAGGCCACTCGGAAGTCTACATGGCGCAGGTGATGCTGCCTGACCAGGCCAACCCAGCGGGATTCGTCCACGGCGGTGAGTTGATGAAACTCATGGACAACGCCGCTGGCGTCGTGGCTGCCCGCCACAGCCGCACCAACATCGTGACCGCCATGGTGGAGGATATCAACTTCCACAGCCCAGTCCGCATCGGCGAACTGGTGCTCATTCACGCGCGAATGACATTCACCAGCCGCTCCTCCATGGAAGTCCAGATAGAACTCGATACGGAGAGCCTGCTCACCGGTGCCAGGCGGCAGGCCCTCACCGCGTACTACGTCATGGTGGCCCTCGACGCCCAGGGAAAAGCGACTGAGGTGCCGCCGCTCATAATAAGCACCGAGGAGGAAGAACGACTGTTCAACGAGGGGCTGACCAGGTATCAGTCACGCAAGGAAAAGGCTGCGTAGCTGACCGGCAGCCCCGCTACCAGAAGTCCAGTCCGAGTAGTAGAATGGTACTTGTGGATAGGAGGGCTTGCGCCGTGCCTGAAGGGCAGCCAACAACGGCGCACGAGGTTAGCTTCCGCTGGCGGGAGGCTGGCGACGAAGGCGAAACCGAAGCGGAGGAGGACGTTATGCTACAGGTCAAGGGTCTGTCGGTAGCAGTTGGAGACAAAGAGATACTGCATGAAGTGAGCTTTGCCATAAGGCCCGGCGAGACGCACGTGCTTTTCGGGCCCAACGGCAGCGGCAAGAGCACGTTGCTCATGGCCATAATCGGCGCGCCTCGATACAGGGCGGTCAAGGGGAGTATTGTCTTCAAAGGCAAGGACCTGACGGGACTGGCCATGGACGAGAGAGCGCGCATGGGCATCGGGATGTCGGTGCAGCGACCGCCGGTCGTCCGGGGCGTCAAGACCCGTGACATGGTGGCCGCGTGCATGAAGGGCGAGGCCAGTCCCCAGTCCGTAGGCGACATTGCACAGAAGGCTCATATGGAGGACATGCTGGACCGCGACATCAACTACGGCTTCTCCGGGGGAGAGATCAAGCGCTCCGAGTTGATGCAATTGCTGGTTCAGGAGCCGGAGCTGGCCTTGCTCGACGAGCCCGAGTCCGGCGTAGACCTGGTGAACATCGCCCTCATTGGGGAGTTGATAGGCGAGCTACTCCAGAAAGACTGCCATATTCGGGACCGGACTCGGAGCGGTCTCATCATCAGCCACACGGGACACATTCTGGACTACGTCAATGCCCGGACCGGCTACGTCATGATAGACGGGACTATAGTCTGTGAGGGAGACCCCCACGAGATACTGGAGGTCATCAAGACCAGAGGCTACGAGGAGTGCAGGAAATGCCTAAGATAGAGTCCGCCAAGGTCTCAAAGGGTGGGAAGGCACCGGCTTCGAAGCGGGTGGCCGGTGTCGAGGACATAGACCTGGAGAAGTACGCTCACTCCTCCGATGAGTTGCCCTACGAGAAGGACCCAACGCGGCTGTCGCCTGAAGCCAAGGGGCAGATGATGGATGTGGGCGTCACGGTGGATGACAGGAGCCAGCGTTCCGGGACCATCATCCAGATGGACCACTCGATTGTCCACAGCCTGGCGACCCAGGAAGGCGTGGAGGTCATGGGTACCAACGAGGCCCTGGACAGGTACGATTGGCTGTCCGACTACTCGTGGAAGGCCGTCCCGGCGGACACTGACAAGTACACAGCCCATGTCCAACTGAATGAGAGCAATGGCTACTTCATCAGGGCGCTGCCGGGCAGTAAGACCGTCTATCCCATACAGGCATGCCTTTACCTGGCTAAGGCGGGGCTGGCACAGAACGTCCACAACTTCGTGATCGCCGAGGAGGGCTCGGAGCTCCACATCATCACCGGCTGCACCACCAGCCCCACCAGCGAATCGGGGCTGCATCTGGGTGTCTCGGAGTTCTACATCAAGCGCGGTGCCAAGGTGACCTTCACCATGATACACAACTGGACGCCGGACATAGCGGTGCGCCCCCGGACGGGCATTCTGGTGGAGGAGGACGGTGTCTTCATCAACAACTACGTTCTCATGAGGTCAGTCCACTCCTTGCAGACAAACCCTCTCGCCAGATGCGTCGGCGATAACGCCGTTGTCACTTTCAACAGCGTCCTCATTGCACCACCCGGCAGCAGCATGGACGTGGGCTCACGGGTGATCCTCGACGCCAAGGGGGCGAAGACGGACATCATATCCAGAGCCATCACCACGGGAGGGGACATCATCGCCCGAGGCTACATCGAGGGCAATGCCCCGGACGTGAAGGGGCATCTCGAGTGCCGTGGCCTCATTCTGGGCGAAGAGGGCATGATTCACGCCATACCGGAGTTGAAGGGAAGCCTGGCCGGCATTGACCTGTCCCACGAGGCGGCGGTGGGCAAGATCGCCGAGGAGGAGGTGGAGTACCTTATGCTGCGGGGCCTGACCCAGGACGAGGCCACAGCCGCCATCGTCAGGGGTTTTCTGAGGGTGGATATCGAAGGGCTTCCGCCGGAGCTGAGCCAGGAATTGCAGCGCGCTATCGAAGCCAGCCAGGAAGAAGCTATGTAGACTGGCGGCAGGGCGGATTCCCCTCACTCAGAACCGCCTTCCAGTGCCACGGACCTGCTGGTTTCGCCCATGCGCATCTCTCGTCTCCTCACGCAGCATGTCACTTGGCGTTGCCGTGCCACCTGACTCAGGGGGCGCACATCCCTGCAATACCTTCGCACCGAGGTCTCGCGCAGAATCGGAGGCCATGCAGCCCTCCCTGCTACATCGGTGATTCGGGTAGTCTCACGGATTACGGCGCCGACTGACGGACGGATTGTCATCGACGTCTACGGCGAAGCATCATGGATGATAAGCACAAGTCGGAGAAGGCATCCATACACGTCAGCGGGATGACGTGCGCCACCTGCGCTTCCACCATTGAGAAGGCCCTGTTTCGAACGCCCGGCGTGGAGCACGCGAGCGTCAATTTCGCTTCCGAGAAAGCCTCCATCCAGTATGACCCGCAGAAGGCGGATGTGGCGACCATCAGAGATGTCGTCTCCCGGTTGGGCTATGCGGTGCCAACGAAGAAGTCCATCTTCCCGGTCACCGGCATGACCTGTGCCGCTTGCGTGGCCCGTGTTGAGCAGGCGCTCGCGACGGTGCCCGGTGTGGTCAGTGCGAGCGTGAACCTGGCGTCGGAGAAGACTACGGTCGAGTACGTCGAGGGAACCGATGTCGCGGACCTGAGGCGTGCCGTGGCCGGAGCCGGGTATGGACTTGGCCCCGAAGTACTGGCGCTCGATGACGTTACGGCAGCGTCGCAGCGGGAACTCAGAGGGCTGAGGAACCGGCTCATCGTCGCCGTGTGCCTCGCTGCCGCCATCATGCTGGTGGGCTGGGCGGCCACCTTCACTGGCAAGCCTTTTCTTCTGTGGGCTATGGCCACCCCGGTACAGTTCTGGGCAGGCTGGCGGTTCTATCGAGGGACGTGGGGCGCGCTGCGGCACAGGACCGCCGACATGAACACCCTCATCGCTGTCGGCACCTCAGCGGCGTACTTCTACAGCGTGGTCGCCGCCCTTCTTCCCCGTCTTTTCGCCGCCGAGGGACTTGAACCACATCTGTACTTCGACACCTCGGCAATGATTATCGCTCTCATCCTCCTGGGCCGTTTCCTGGAAGCCAGAGCCCGAGGCCAGACGTCACAGGCGATCAAGAAGCTCATCGGTATGCAACCCAAGACCGCCGTGGTCGTCCGTGACGGGCAGCAGACCCAGATCCCGATTGAGGACGTGCAGGTCGGCGACCTCATCCTCATAAGGCCCGGCGAGCGGGTGCCGGTCGACGGCACAGTGCGTGAGGGTTACTCCAGCATTGACGAGTCCATGATAACCGGCGAAAGCGTCCCCGTGGAGAAGAAGGCCGGCGATAGCGCGGTCGGCGCCACCGTCAACAAGACGGGTAGCCTGACCATTGAAGCGACCAGGGTAGGCAAAGACACAACGCTGGCTCGTATTGTGCGCATGGTGGAGGAGGCCCAGGGCAGCAAGGCCCCTATCCAGCGACTGGCAGACGTGATCGCCAGCTACTTCGTGCCAACGGTAATCACCGTCGCCATAGTCACCTTTGTCGTCTGGTACTTCCTGGGGCCGGCGCCAGCCGTGACCTACGCCCTGCTGAACGCCGTCGCAGTCCTGATCATCGCGTGTCCGTGCGCCCTTGGGCTGGCAACGCCGACCGCGATCATGGTGGGGACCGGCAAAGGAGCCGAGTACGGCGTCCTCATCCGCAATGGTGAAGCCCTCGAGCAGACGAACCGCATAGGAACGGTGCTCCTCGACAAGACAGGGACGCTCACCCGCGGCGAGCCTGTCGTCACCGAGGTGATACCCGCCGCATCATTCTCGGTGGATGACGTTCTCAGACTGGCAGCATCGGCTGAACGTGATTCCGAACATCCGCTTGCGGCGGCCGTGGTGGCTGCCGCCGCGGAGAAAGGGCTTGACGTATCCACGCCGAGGAAGTTCACCGCCCTCCCGGGAAAGGGTGTGGAAGCCTCGGTGGAGGGCAGGAGCGTCCTCATCGGCAGCATCAACCTCATTGAGGAAAGAGGTCTCTCGCTCGCCGGACTTGAGGGAAGAGCGGATGGACTCTTCGCTCAGGGCCGGACTACCATGTTCGTCAGCGTTGACGGCCAGGTTGCGGGAGCGGTCGCGCTCGCCGATACACTCAAGCCCGGTGCCCGAGAGGCGGTACGAGCGCTGCACGCTATGGGTATCGAGACGGCCATGCTGACGGGGGACAACCGGCGTACGGCCGAGGCTATCGCCCACGAGGCGGGCATACACCGTATCATAGCCGAGGTCCTGCCTGAGAGCAAAGCGGATGAAGTGAGAGAGCTTCAGCGTGAGGGGAAAGTGGTGGCCATGGTAGGCGATGGCATCAACGACGCGCCAGCTCTGGCCCAGGCGGATGTCGGCATCGCCATCGGCACGGGCACCGATATCGCGATGGAGACTGGCGACATCACGCTCATCAGTGGAGACGTGCGCGGAGTCGTGACGGCCCTCGCCCTGGGAAAGCGCACCATCGGGGTCATCAAGCAGAACCTCTTCTGGGCTTTCGCCTACAACACGACCCTCATCCCCATTGCCGCCGGTGTCCTCTACCTCGCCTTCGGGCACAGCGGCGTCCCACCGGGTCTCCAATTCGTTCTCGGCGAGTACGGCTTTCTCAATCCGATTCTGGCAGCGGCAGCGATGGCGGCAAGCTCGATCACCGTCGTTCTCAACTCGCTTCGGCTGAGGAGGTTCACGCTACCTTCACAGGAGGAACATGCGATGGCTATCGATCCGGTCTGCAAGATGGAAGTGGACGAGAGCAGCGCGGCAGCCACATCCGATTACAAGGGGAAGAAGTACTACTTCTGCGCCCCGGGCTGCAAGAAGGCTTTCGATCAGGACCCGGAGAAGTACCTCTCGGAGGAGAAGAAGTAGGCCAATCGCCCTTGCGACAGCACGCGAAGGCGGCGACAGGTCGGCACCACCCGAGGCGCTGTTTCATTCCTTCTCGGGCGGCTCGTTTGCCTGAGAAGTGGGGCGGTGGATCCATGCGTCCCTATCGGCGATGTCTCTGTCGAGGAACAACCGATAGAGGACCACTTGCCGCCAGTCTGTGATCGGCGTGCCCCGGTCGGGGAGCAGCCGTTTCGCTATCACCAGCAGCAGCACCGCCACAAGGCACCACGTCAACTCCACTGGCTCGCCAAGGGCCAGACTGACCAGAGGCATCGCTATCGCGCCACCGATCGCCCCAAGAGGTGAGTTCCTCAGAAAGAGGACGCCGGCAATCCACAGGCCGATGAATACAGCCAGCTCCAGCGGCGCCAGGATTGCCAGAGCCCCCATCATCGCCGAGAGGCCACGCCCGCCACAGAAACCCAGATAGAAAGACCAGTTGTGGCCGACGATGGCGGCGAGGCCGACCACGCCCTGCGCCCAGAAGGGAAGATGCAGCACGTACGACGCGATGGCAACCGGCGCCATTCCTTTCAAGATATCGAAGATCCCGGCGGGCACCACTGCCCAGCGTGCCCCGGCGTGCCACAGGTTGGAGCCACTTACCGCCTTACTGCCGTACTCCCTCAGGTCCACCTTCCGCAGCAATCGTGCTGCGATATAGGATGTGGGCACCGAACCAAGAAGGTACGCACCGATGGTCAGCGGTATTGTCCATAGCAACATTGGCGGTATCACTCGGAAGCGCTGGTTGGTCCTTTACCAGCCGTTGCCGGTCTCGTTCAGGGCGGAAACCAGCCAGGCCACCCACCTGTCCCTGACCGAGCCTGGGAAAAGCGGTGTCGAATGGAAGCCACCTTTGGTCAGAAGGAACTCTTTGGGAGGCTCGGACCTCTCGTATAGCTCCAAAGCCTTCTCATATGGCGTGACAGTGTCGCGCCCACACTGAACGAACAACTTGGGGAAGTCCCCCATCTGCTCCAGGGTGAGCGACCTCACTCTCTGCCCTACCATCAGCGCCTTCCGCCAGTGCACTCGCGCGCGGTAGCCGCGTATCAACATCCACAGTGTGGAGACAAGGCCAGTGATCCTTCCGAATCCAGGCAATGCACCGCATCGGGGATACTCGAAGACCGCCCGTCCGGACTGAGTGAGTTTCTGATAGAGCGAGGCCGACTCTCCATCGGGCTGGGTCTCCGTGTCTCCCGGGCTCGATATGGATACCATGGCTCGAAGGTCCCTGAACGTCGCCGCGGCGATGATGGCCGCCCACGCACCAAAGCTGTGGCCGACCACTGCGACACGCCTGGGGTTGACCTTCGCATGGGAGCGAAGGAACTTCAGCGCGGCGACAACGTCCTGTGGGATGTTGTCGTCGACGACTCCGTCGCTCTTGCCGTGACCACGGAAGTCGAAGGCAAGCGTGGCAACGCCCTCTCGCGCAAGCCTCCGGGCCACATGCCTCATGGCCCGATGGTCGGAGGCCATACCGTGGCAGAGCACAGCCCCGGGGAAGGGCCCCTCTCCGCCGGGCACAACCAACTCACCGTACAGCATACCTTCGCCATTGGAGAAGCCGACTGGTTCGGCGTGCCACCTCATCTGCCCACCGCCTCTCGTTCTTTGGCCAGAGCCATGAGCCGCTGGGCACATTCGAGCGGGACCTCAACCCCGCCGATGGGGGTCTCATCGGTTCCGCTCAGCCCATGATAATCACTGCCGCCTGAGGCGAGTAGCCCATGCTTGCTGGCCAGACCGACGAGCCGGGCAATCGTACGCCTGTCATAGCCGTTGTAGTATGCCTCCAACCCCACCAGCCCGACACCCTTGAGCCTTACCAGGAGCCCCTCAAGGTCGGCTATCTCCCGCGGGTGTGCCAGAACTGGCAGACCGCCGGCGCTTACCACCATCTCGACCGCCTCGACGGGTGACAGCCTCACTCGCTTGACGTAGGCCGGGCCCTTGCGACCAATGTACTTGACGAACGCCTCATCGAGGCAGGATATGTAGCCACGTTCGAGCATCGCCTGGGCAATGTGGGGGCGCCCTATCGACCCGCCTTCCGACAACTCCAGCACTCGTTGCCAGTCCACCTGGATCCCCAGCTCGGCCAGTCTGGCGATCATCTTCTGTCCTCTCGACACGCGGCACTGCTGAAGCGCACCCAGACTGCTGAGCAACTGCTCACTCCTGTAGTCGACGAAGTAGCCCAGAATGTGAACCGCGCCCTCGGTAGCGTCGGTGTTGATCTCCAGCGCGGGAATCACCGTCAACGACGGGTAGTGTTTCGCCTCCGCCAGAGCGGGCTCTATGCCATCAACCGTGTCATGGTCCGTGATGGCGATCACGCTCAAGCCTTTGCGCCCCGCTTCACGCACCACTTCCACAGGTGTTAAGCGCCCATCTGAGGCGGTAGTGTGGAGATGGAGGTCAACCGTCATCGCTCTCCACCTCCCTGTCTAGTCGCACAATGCTCTCCGCCTTTCCAGTATCTTCATCCACATCGACCAGCACCGAGTTCAGCATACCCCTTCCCTTCGCCGCTGACAACCGGTGCGGCATTTGAGTTAGGAATCGACCGAGAACCGCGTCGACCTCATCCCCAATCACTGAGTCCACAGGACCTGTCATGCCCACATCGCTGATATAGGCCGTTCCTCCGGGAAGGACCCGTGCGTCGACCGTCCCCACGTGGGTATGCGTTCCCATCACGGCGCTTACTCTCCCGTCCAAATACCATCCCATAGCGACCTTCTCCGACGTGGCCTCGGCGTGGAAGTCCACGATCGCCACCCGGGGTCTGTCCACCTCGGTGTCCAGCAGCTGGTCCATGGCCCTGAATGGACAGTCGAAATTGCCGACGAAGACGCGTCCGAGAAGGTTGACTACCAGCACATCTCCGACAATCAGGTGCCCCCTGCCGGGTACACCGTGCGGGTAGTTGAGAGGACGCAGAATCGGCAGCTCGCCATCCAGCGCCGGAATGATCTCCCTCCGATCCCAGATGTGGTTTCCTGACGTGATGACATCCACACCTGACGCCAGCAACTCCTGGGCCGTATCCACCGTCAAGCCTATGCCACCGGCAGCGTTTTCCCCATTTGCGATGACTAGATTGATTTCGTGCTCCCGACGCAGTCCAGGCACCAGGTCCTGCACAAGCCGTCTACCAGGCCTGCCAATCACATCGCCAATCAACAGGATCCGCAATTCACATCCTACTTGGCGAAGTCCACCGCTCTCGTTTCGCGTACGACGGTGACCTTAATCTGACCCGGATAGGCCAGAGTATCCTCGATCTTCTTCACGATGTCCCGGGCCAGCCTCAGCGCTTCGAGATCGTCAATCTCGCTAGGCTTCACCATTATCCGTATCTCACGACCAGCCTGGATAGCGTAGGACTTCTCGACTCCCGAGAAACTGTTGGCCACGCTTTCAAGCGCCTCAAGGCGCTTGAGGTACTGCTCCAGAGACTCTCGTCTTGCCCCGGGTCTGCCACCGCTGATGGCATCGGCTGCGGCGACTATGAAACCCAGAATGCTCATCGAGCCGGTCTCACCGTGGTGCTCGGCTACGGCCCGGGCCAACTCCTCAGACTTGTCCCACTGTTTCACCAGGTCGGCGCCAATCTGAGCGTGAGGCCCTTCCACCTGGAAGTCCACGGCTTTGCCGATGTCGTGAAGTAGCCCGGCCCTACGCGCCAGGTCAGGCTTGACACCTATCTCCGAGGCAATCATGCCAGCCAGGTGGGCCACCTCTACGCTGTGCTTGAGCACGTTCTGACCGTAGCTCGAGCGGTACCTGAGGCGACCCAGGAGCTTGACAAGCTCCGGATGCAACCCCGGCACTCCCACCTGCTGTGCCGCCTTCTTGCCCTCGGCCTGCACTGTCTCCTCAACCTCATCCGTAGCCTTCTGGACCATCTCCTCGATACGTGCCGGATGGATTCGGCCATCCAGGACGAGCTTCTCCAGGGCGATACGCGCCACCTCACGCCGCATCGGGTCGAACGATGAGATGGTTACCGCCTCCGGCGTGTCATCAATAATCAGGTCAACTCCTGTGGCACTCTCGAGCGCCCTGATGTTTCTCCCCTCTCGACCGATGAGGCGTCCCTTCATCTCGTCACTGGGAAGAGGCACTACCGAAACGGTCGTCTCAGATACCACATCGGTGGCGCACCGCTGTATGGCCAGTGAGATGATCTCCTGAGCTCTCTCACTCGCCTCCTCCTTCAGCTCAGCCTCCAGTTGACCGATGCGGCGGGAGACGTCCGTACGCACCTCCTCCTCCAGCGCCTCGGCGAGGAACCTCTTCGCCTCCTCGCTCGATATCCCAGAGATCAGTTCAAGTTGCTCGATCTGCTTGCGCCTCAATTCGTCCAGATGCACCAGCACCTCCTCCGCCTCCTTCTCCTTGGCAGACACCCCTCGCTCTCGACGCTCCAGACTCTCCGTCTTCTTCTCCAGGTTCTCTTCCTTCTGCGTCATTCGCCGTTCCTGGCGATTCAGGTCAGCACGCCGCTGCCGGTTCTCGGTCTCCGCCTGAGACTTGATCTTGTAGGCCTCCTCTTTCGCCTCGATCAGCGTCTCTTTGTGTTCTGCCCGGGCGCTGGCAAGCAGAGTCTCTGCCTCCTTCTCGGCGCCACGGACTTTTCTTGCCGCAATCATTCCTCGCGCCAGATAGGCAACCAGGCCCCCAATAGCAAGCCCACCTAGCGCCACCCCAATCAATCCACCTATTCCAAACATTGCTATCTCCCCTTTCCTCTGGCGCTCCCCACGCTCAACGAGGCACCTCGTGAGCCACTCCAGCGTCCGCCGGGACCACCCGCCTCAATCTCAAGGCCAGCATAGTCAACCACGCTCCTGCCAGAGGCGCTCCACAGTCGCTTTGATCACGTCGTAGTCAAAGCCTCGCCTGCCCAGGAAGGCAGCCAGCTTATTCCTGAATTTCTCATAGTCCTCCTCGGTTCCGCGTCGGCACTTCTTCGCCGCGTTGTACGCACTCTCCTCATCGTCAATCCCCTCCAGCACATCACTGACCACGTCCATGCGGATTCCCTTGCGCCTTAGCTCCGCCGTCAACATCCTTCTGCTGCGGGGATTGAAGGACTCCCGGCTCTCCCGCCAGAACTGCGCGAAGGCAACGTCGTCCACATAATTGCGTTCCTCCAACTGCAAGAGAACCGCATCCACCGTCTCCCTGGCATACTTCCTGCACAGCCTCTCCCTCATCTCCAGCACGCTACGGGGACGGTAGCTCAGGAGCCGCAGCGCTGCCTTCAGACACTTCTCCACCCCATCGGCTCGAAGCAACTCATCCATCTGCGCCTGAGTGAGGGTTTGCCCTGTCGACAGGCCGTGCTCCAGTACCACTCCTCTCTCCAGACTGAAGGCGAAGCTCCCACTCAGGAAGACGTTAACCCGTCCCGAACGTCTCTTCTGTTCCTCGATGCCTGTCACCGTATCCATCGAAAAAAACACAAGAAGGCTGGAGAACTCGCCCCCAGCCTTCACTGAACATTGAGCAGAGTCTACAGTTCTGCTAGACCGCGACAGGAACGCCTTGAGCCTTAAGGATCTCCGCCCTTATTTGGTCCTCTATCTCCTGGGAGATCTCTTTGTGCTCCCTAAGGAAGTCCCTCGCGTTCTCGCGTCCCTGGCCCAGCCTGGTCTCCCCATAGGAATAGAAGGTGCCTGACTTCTTGACCAACCCCATCTCTGTACCCAAGTCAAGGAGGCTGCCCTCCCTGCTTATGCCCTCGGCGAACACGATGTCGAACTCAGCGCTCCTGAACGGCGGGGCGACCTTGTTCTTCACCACCTTCGCCCTGACCCGGTTGCCGACCACTGCGTCCCCTTTCTTGATGCTCTCAATACGCCTGAGGTCGATCCTGACCGAGCTGTAGAACTTGAGCGCCCGGCCTCCGGGCGTCACCTCGGGGTTGCCGAAGAAAACTCCCACCTTCTCCCGCAACTGGTTAATGAATATCAAAGCGGTTTCCGACCTGTGGATAGCAGCTGTTAGCTTTCTCAATGCCTGGGACATCAATCGAGCTTGAAGCCCAACATGAGCCTCGCCCATCTCACCTTCAAGCTCCGCCCTAGGTACCAGGGCAGCCACGCTATCGATGACAACGACATCGACGGCGTTGCTTCTGACCAAGTACTCAGCTATTTCGAGTGCTTGTTCCCCGGTATCCGGCTGGGATACCAATAGACCATCATCCCCACATACCTTCACGCCGCAATTGGCAGCATACCCCTCCTCAAAGGCATGCTCTACATCGATGTACGCCGCGTTGCCACCCCGACGCTGCGCCTCAGCAACGACATGCAGCGCCAGAGTCGACTTGCCGCTCATCTCGGGCCCGAATATCTCGGTCACGCGGCCACGCGGTATACCACCCACACCGAGAGCGACATCCAACGCGATCGCACCGGTGGGAATAACGTCGACAACCATCGCCTTCGACGTCCCACCGAGCCTCATGATAGACCCTTTGCCGAATTGCTTCTCGATCTGGCCTATCGCCAGCTCAAGGGCCTTTACCTTCTCCGTTGTCATATCATCCTCAGTGTGAAACCACCCTCGTTTACACCCACATCCTAGCACAATGAGCCCGCCAAAACAAGGGGCGGACAGGAAGAAAAGCAGGCTCTATGCTAAGGATGCTTAACGAACTAGAAAAAACTGCATCCAACTCCGGGCAACCTCATGGCCCCAACA
The DNA here is from genome assembly GCA_034189695.1 of Chloroflexota bacterium. Classification (GTDB taxonomy): domain Bacteria; phylum Chloroflexota; class Dehalococcoidia; order E44-bin15; family E44-bin15; genus JAXHUA01. Next base: position 13,058 of record JAXHUA010000065.1, read on the forward strand.
CACTGAATTATTACAGACTCGTGAGCGATTGTCAAGCGGTTGCCGAAGAGATTCCAGGATGAGACTACTGAGGTGCGCAAGACGACACCCGACGCCGACCCTCGCCTCCAAGGCGACTGTGGCACCAGAAGAAATCGGGGTGAGAGGATTCGAACCTCCGACCTCTTGCACCCCATGCAAGCGCGCTAAACCGGACTGCGCCACACCCCGTTCCGTGTTGCAGCAGTCATTCTACCAGTAGCCTCCACAGATGGCAATACGCGCCGCGCAGAGGCAGCCCGTCGGATGTGCCGGCTCGTGGCTGGAGACTGACTGCTCGTGGAAGCAGGCCCCTCCCCAACCCTCCCACCCGAACACCGTTGACAACAGGGCCTGCTTCGCTCATAATGGCAACCGGCCACCCGAGGCCTGGAGCAGTGAATCCCCAGT
>JAXHUA010000066.1:0-39198 GCA_034189695.1 Chloroflexota bacterium
GTGGTTGTTGTGAGGAGCGACAGGTCGATGGCCGGGAAAGGAGGTCTCCGCAATGGGAGAGCTGATGAAGGAGCGGGTCGCCAAGCTCAGGGAGATCAGGGAGAAGGCATACCTGGGTGGGGGGCCCGAGAAGATCGAGAAACAGCACCAGCGGGGCAAGCTTACCGCTCGTGAGAGGGTCCACCGCCTGCTGGACCCGGGAAGCTTCGTCGAGACAGGTGCGCTCACGGGGCACCTGGAGGGGGCGCCGGGCGATGGCATAGTCGCTGGCCACGGTACCATCGGTGGCAGGGTGGTGTGTCTGTACGCTCAGGATGCCACTGTGCTGGGCGGTTCCATAGGGGCCCAGCATGGGTACAAGATGTACCGGACGGTGGAGCGGGCCCTGGAGATGGGCGTGCCTCTCATCGGTCTTTGTGATTCGCCGGGAGCTAGGGCGCCAAGGATGGGTGGTGGGGCGGCGGACAGCGTATCGGTGGGTGAGAAGAGCGGGACGTCCGTTTTCTACCCGAATACGCAGGCGTCGGGCGTGGTTCCGCAGATCGCGGCCATAATGGGGGCGTGTGCCGGGATATCGGTGTACTCGCCGGCGCTCATGGACTTCGTGTTCATGGTTGAGGGAATCAGCCAGATGTTCATAACTGGACCTCGCGTGGTCAAGACGACGACGGGTCAGGACATAACCGCCGAGGACCTTGGCGGGGCGAGGGTTCATGCCCAGGTGTCGGGGGTGTGTGATTTGAGGACAGCCAGCGAGGACGAGTGTCTGGAGCAGATAAAGAGGCTGGTAGGATTCCTCCCGTCCAATAACACTGAACTGCCACCGGTACTCGACACCGGCGACAGCGCCGACCGCATGCTGGATGACCTGGAGGATGTGGTGCCGGATGAGCCCGAGAAGCCGTACGACATACACGAGGTAATAGTCCGGCTTGTCGACAACGGCGATTTCTTTGAGATCAAGCCCGAATTCGCCAGGGAGATGGTCGTTGGCTTCGCCAGGCTGGCCGGGCAGCCGATTGGTATAGTGGCCAACCAGCCGATGGTGTACGGAGGGGCGCTGACGGTCAACAGCTCCGACAAGCAGGCCAGATTCATGCGCACGTGTGATGCGTTCAACATACCCGTAATCCTCCTTGTGGACACTGCGGCGTATGCGCCGGGGTCAGAGCAGGAGCATGCCGGCATAATCCGGCATGGCGCGAAGGTGCTATACGCTCTGTCCGAGGCGGTGGTACCTCGAATCGGGGTGTTGCTGCGAAAGGCGTATGGTGGTGGCACCCTGGGCATGGGCACTGTGCCCGGCCTGGGCACCGATGTGATGTTCGTGTGGCCCGCCGCCGAGATGGGAGTGTTGGGGGCGCGGCAGTCGGCGATGCTCTTCTTCGGCGAGGAGATCATGAAGGCGGAGAACCCGCAGCAGATGCTCGAGGAGAAGGTCAAGGAGTACCGTGAGCGGTTCGCCAATCCGGCCATCATGGCATCGGCCGCCCCGATCTTTGAGGACGTGATCGAGCCCCGGGAGACGAGGAAGCGTATCATAGACACGCTCAGGTTGCTCCGGGGCAAGAGAAGGGACATCAGGTACATCAAGAGGCATGGGAACATCCCGCTGTAGTTGTGACGAGGGGGGCCGGAAGTGAGCGGTCTAGGCTTTGCGTTGGCCCTGGCAGGAGTGGCGCTGCTGGCGCTGTTCGTTGTGTGTTTCCTGTTCGTTGGGCTGACCTACGGCGTTAGCTGGCTGGCGAGATTGGGTGTGAGAGAGACGGCTGCTGAGGTGGGGATTGCATCGGAGGAGGAGAAGGCTGTGATTGCGGCGGCAGTCATGGCCTATCTGGATGCAGAGCAGGGAGAGAAGTAATGAAGAGAAGATTCAGGGTGACCGTTGAAGGGAAGAGCTACGAGGTGGAGGTGGAGGATATCGGCGAAGGCAGGGTGGAGGTTTCTGCGCCCGCGCCCGCGCCCGCTCCGACGCCAACGGCGGCGCTGGCCACAGCGGCACCACTGACGCCGAAGATGCCCTTCGTTGCCTCTCAGCCTCCTCCTGAGGCTGTTTCAGCCATGCCAAAGCCGCCTCCCCCGCCGATGGAGGTCGTCGAAGGGCTGGTAACCGCTCCGATGCCCGGGACGGTCACCTCGATCAAGGTGAAGGTGGGCGACCAGGTGAAGGAGGGCGACGTACTTCTTGTGCTGGAGTGCATGAAGATTCTGAACGATATTCTCTCGCCCAGGGACGGCGCAGTCAAAGAGGTGTTCGTATCCGAAGGAGCATACGTGGGGACGGAAGAGCGACTGGTCCTCGTCGAGTGACGGTGAGCACTTCAATCTACCATGGATTCATTTGTGTCGACTAACCCGTTCAATTCCTCTTCGGTGACCCTCAGACCGCGGCGGCATTCGATCGGGCGGATGGCTGTTGCAGACATCAGGAATGACCCCGGCGGGACTGCACTGCCGAGTCCGGCCGCGGGCCGTCGTGAGACAGAACTCGGAGCGACTAGTGTGATTCAAGGCGTGTGTACCGGCATGGGAGCCTAGGGTAGTAGCGTGCTCGACCTGTATGCGACTGGCTTTCAGTACCTGACTTGGGGCAACGTGGTCATGCTCGTCCTGGCCGGGGTTATCATCTATCTGGGCATCGCCAGGAAGATGGAGCCGGTGCTGCTCGTGCCAATAGGCATTGGCATGGTCATGGTCAACCTGCCCCTCATCGGGTTGATGGTCTACGACCCATCAGGTTTCCCGGCCGAGGCGGGGAACATTGCAGAGCTCATCAGCGACATCGGGGCGGGGAAGATCGGGTTGCTGAACGTGCTCTACAGCTACGGGATCAAGTCCGAGGTAATCCCTCTTCTGATATTCCTCGGTGTGGGCGCGATGACTGACTTCGGGCCGGCGATAACACGGCCGATCTCCTTCGTGTTCAGCGCGGCGGCCCAGATAGGCATCTTCGTGGTGTTCATCATCGCCTTCGTGTCGGGGCTGTTCACCATGAACGAAGCGGCCTGCGTGGGCATAATCGGTGGGTCCGACGGCCCTCCAACGGTCTACCTCACCGCCGCACTGGCGCCGCAGATCCTTGGCCCGGTGACACTTGTGGCGTACTCGTATATGGCGCTCGTGCCTATCATCCAACCCCCGATCATACGGTTGCTCACGTCGAAAAGGGAGCGCGCCATCTACATGAAACCCGAGTTGCGCAAGCCCTCCAAGAGGGAACTCATCCTGTTCCCCATAGCCATATTCGTCGTGGCCTCCCTGCTGGTCCCCAAGTCGGGCCCGCTGATCGGCATGTTCATGTTCGGGAACCTGCTGCGAGTCACCGGGGTGACTGACAGGCTGGCCAGGTCGGCGGGAACCGGCTTCATCGATGTCCTGACCTTCCTTCTCGGTCTGGGTGTGGGCGCGCTGATGCCGGCCCAGGTCTTTCTGAGCATGCAGACGCTCGCTATCATCGGTCTGGCAATTGTCGCATTCGCATTGGGGACTGGTGGCGGCGTGCTGACGGCGAAGGTGGTGAACCTGTTCCTGAAGGAGCCGATCAACCCGTTGATTGGGGCGGCCGGGGTGTCGGCTGTGCCCATGGCGGCGCGGGTGGCGCACAAGATGGGACAGGATGCGAATCCACGGAACTACCTGCTGATGCACGCCATGGGGCCCAACATGGCTGGAGCGATAGCGACCTCGGTGGTTGCCGGGCTGTTCCTGGGTGTCCTTGGCTGAAACGATAGTAGGAAGGAGCACAGTCATGGAGGAAAACGTTCTGCTGGTGGAGAAGAAGGACTACGTGTGCACGCTTACCATCAACCGTCCGGAGAAGCGAAACGCGCTTACGGTAGAGGTGATGTACCGCCTCGGTGACGTCCTTGAAGAGTTGAAGGACGATAGTGAGGTGAGGGTGGTCGTCCTCAGGGGCGCCGGTGAGAAGGCCTTCTGCGCCGGCTTGGACCTGCGAGGGGGTATCCAGCCAGACGACGCGGAGAAGATGCAGAAGGGCAACCCGATGGAGTACGCGAGGGGCAGTGTCATGGACTTTCCCAAGCCGACTATCGCCATGATATACCGCAACGCCATGGGGGCTGGCTGTGACCTGGCGACGGCCTGCGATTTGCGCGTAGCCTCTGACACCCTGAGAATGGGCATAAACCCGGTCAAGCTGGGCAGCGTGTACTACCCCGAGCCGATTCAGAACATGATCAATGTCGTTGGCCTGGCGTGGGCGAAGGAGTTGTTCTTCACCGGCAGGTTCATAGACGCGGAGACGGCCAAAGAGATTGGGCTGGTCAACCACGTGGCGTCGGAGGAGGAGCTGGCCTCCAAGACGTACGAACTGGCGCAGGAGATCGCGGAGAACGGGCCGCTGGCGGTGAGCGCCACGAAGGTCATCTTCAACAGGCTCATGAAGTACCAGAAGCTGAGCCCGGAGGAAAGGGCTGAGATCGAAGCCCTGAGGGACGTCGTGGCCCAGAGCGAGGACCAGCGGGAAGGCATGATAGCCTTCATGGAGAAGAGGAAGGCGGATTTCAAGGGAAGGTAATTCGTGCAAGGCGAGAGACTGACGGGCCTGGTTGCTCAATCCAGCGACCGGAATGCGGCTGGGCGTTTGCCGGTGCCTCTCGATATGGCGGAGGACTATGGTCTCTGACGAACAGCTTCAGGTGGAGAAGGCGGAGTACATCTGTACCCTCACCATAAACCGCCCCGAACGGCGGAACGCGCTCACGATCGACCTGATGTATCGCCTGGGCGATACGCTGCGTGCTCTGGGTGAGGACGGGGAGACACGCGTCGTGGTGATGCGGGGCGCTGGGGAGAAGGCGTTCTGCGCGGGCATGGACCTGAGAGGAGGGATGACAGTCGCCCAGGACGAGATGGAGAAGAAAGGCAATCCTCTCGACTACTTGAGAAGCGGTATCATCGAGTGCAGGCGCCCGGTGATCGCCATGATATGCGGCGCGGCGGTTGGCGCTGGTTGTGATGTGGCCGCTGCCTGTGATATTCGAATGGCCGCGGACAACGCCAGGATGGGCATCAATCCGGTCAAGATGGGGAGCGTGTACTGGCCGGTCGGCACGCAGAGCCTGACCAATGTCGTGGGCCGGACCTGGGCGAGGGAGCTGTTCTTCACCGGCCGGTTTGTCGAGGCGGCACAGGCGCTGAGGATTGGTCTGGTGAATCACGTCGTGCCGGCGGCGGAGCTTCACGCCAGGACCTACGCACTGGCTCAGGAGATAGCGGAGAATGGCCCCCTGGCGGTGGCCGCTACGAAGGCGATATTCAACAGGCTGCTCGAGCGCCGGAGACCCAGTGAGGACGACGTGGCCGATATGATGACGCTGGTCAACTCGGTTGAGAGCAGCGCCGACCGCAAAGAGGGCCTGCGAGCGTTCATCGAGAAACGCAAGCCTGATTTCGCAGGGAGGTGATTTGGCGGATGGCGGACTACGTATTCCGCTACAGGTTGGATACTGACCAGGCCCCGGGCTCCAACGACCCGGTGCTCGAGATGATCAGAACACAACTGGAAAACATCCTGGACGTTGTTGTCCCTGTCGAAGGGCGTCGTGAGGTCAAGATCGATGGCTTCAAGCTGCTTCGGGACAGGGGGACGATATACAGGCTCTTCTCGCACGAACAGGAATCCGCGGACGTGTTCGGCGAGCACCCACTATAGAAGGGTTGGGGTGGTGGGATGAGGTCCTCACACATGGCTGACCACACTATTCCTCTCGAAGATACCGTGCCGTTTCTCAAGAGGCAGTTGGAGAGCCTGCTGAGCGTCGTCGTACTGGAGAAGGATGGGGAAGCGGTCGAGGTGGATGGCTTCAGGATGAGGGACGAGCGGGAACCGGCTCGAGGTAGGCCTGCCGGGGTACGAGAGGGGCAGGCGGAAAGCACATGGCAAGACATCCGCAACGCCTCTCTATATGAACCAAGGATAGAGCTGATCAAGAGGCAACTGGAAAGCCTCCTGGGTCTGGTGGAAGTGCAGAGGAACGGCGATGTCGTCGAGGTGGATGGCTTCAGGCTGAGGAATCTCAAGCACTGGCTTTCCCCGTCCGCGTGTGACCCCAGCGAGGTCTTCGGCTATGCCGGTGCGCGCTGCAACTGCGACTGCATATTCTGCTGCAACAAGGGGAACGCAGCGACGCTGGCTCTCGGCAACCTGAAAAGGCCTCCGGCTGAGGAATTGAGTGAGATGATGACCAGGCTGGACTACTTCTACCCCAAGCCCAGCCGCTGTCTGTTTCCTTCGCTGGGGGACATCTACGAGGTCATGATGCATCCCCACGTGATGGAAGTGCTGCGGTCGTTGCGAGACAGGACGCCACGTGTGTTCCGTATCACAACGAACGGGGATTGCCTGACACCGGAGACCATCGCGCAACTGGCGCAGATGAAGCCGGTATACCTGTACGTTTCTCTCAACAGCGCCTCCGCGGAACGCCGCAGAGCGCTCATGAGGTCGAGGCACCCCGAGGTCGCCATTGAGTCCCTGCACTTGCTCAAGGATGCGGGCATTCCCTACGCGGCTGTGGCTGTCGCCTGGCCCTTCGGGTCACGACGCGAGATGCTGGAGGACCTGTCGGGAACCGTGGCCTACGCTGACGCCTGTGGGGCGCACCTGGTGCAGGTCAATCTGCCGGGCTACTCCAGGTACTTCTCGGAGGAGAAGCTGTTTGACCTTGACGAGGTGTGGTCGGAGGTGGTGTCGTGCGTTAGAGGTCTCAGGTCTGAGACGTGTTGCCCTGTGGTGGTCATGCCCAGCATGTACGAGGAGAACCTCTACGAGAAGACGAAGAACGTGGCGAAGGTGATTGGCGTGGTGAAGAACTCGCCGGCTGCGCGCTCGGGCCTGATGAAGGGGGACGTCATTCGCAAGGTAGGCGGCGTAGTCGTTCAATCAAAACCTCAGGCGCGGGACCTTCTGTCCTTCCTTCAGCGCAGCGATATTCGAGAGGTCACTCTGGTCGTGGGGAGGGAGGGGGGGTCAGTGGAGGTACCGGTGAATCTGGAGGACTTCACCTATCCGTACACGCGGGAAACCGACCACCACCTGGGAGCGGTCTTCGTGGGCACCGGTTTGAGGCTGAGCTACCTGGAGAGCCTGCGCGGGCTGATTGATTCCCGCAACGCGCAGCACGTGCTGTTCCTGTCCTCTGCGCTGGTCAAGCCCACGTTCGAGCAGGTGCTGTCAGAGAGCCACCTGTTCGGTGGAGTCGACGTGGACATCGAGGTGCCCCGGAACACGTTCTTTGGCGGCAATGTGTTCATGGGAGACCTGCTGGTGGTGCAGGATTTCGTTGATTGCATCAAGGGCTACCTGGAGCGGGGCGCCGGGCGGCCCGATCTGGTCGTCATTCCCTCTTCGCCCTTCAGCCTCGGTGGGTGGCGTCGCGACCTGACAGGCAGAGTGTATCTGGATATTGAGCGTGAGGTGGGCATACCGGTCGAGTTGCTGGAGTGCAGCCCTATCTTCGACTAGACGTTGAAGAGAAAGGTGATGACGTCACCGTCTCTGACGACGTAGTTCTTCCCCTCGACGTGCACCATGCCTCTCTTCTTGGCCTCGGGGAGGCCGCCGCACTCCATCAGGTTGTCGTAGCCGATGACCTCGGCCCGTATAAAACCTCTCTCCATATCGGAGTGTATCTTCCCGGCAGCCTTGAGAGCGGTGCTGTCTTTCGGGATAGACCATGCTCTCACTTCTTCGGACACGAAGGTGAAGAAAGATATCAGCCCCAGGAGTCCGTAGGAGACTGTGATCATCCGGTCGAGCGCCGCCTCTTCAACGCCCATTGATGTGCGGAACGCCTCGGCATCCTCGTCCTCGAGCTGAGACAGCTCCATCTCCAGTTCCCCACAGAGGGCGGCAACATGCACGTGCGGGTTCCCGTATCTGTCGCGCCACTCCTGCTCTATCGAGCGTGCTCGTGGCAGGTCCTCCTCGCCGATATTGGCCACGAGGAGGAGAGGCTTGGCGGTGAGGAACTGGAATCCGGATATGAGCTTCCACTCGTCCTCGGCGACTTCCAGGTCCCGGATGGGGACGTCTGCTTCGAGGGCTTCCTTGATGCGGGCCAGCAACGCCTGCTCCCTGGTGAGTGCCTCACGTTCGTGGGGCTTCGATGACCTGATGGAGGTCTCGAGCCGTTGCAGCCTCTTCTCCAGAACAGCGAGGTCGGAGAAGACGAGTTCCACGTTGAGCGCGTCGATGTCCCGCGCGGGATCGATGCTTTCCTGGATGTGTGGCACGGCGTCGTTGCGGAAGACGCGAACGACATGCAGGAGCGCGTCAGATTGACTCATGTGGGTGAAGAACTCACCGCCCAACCCCTCAGTCTTCCCAAAGCCCTTGGGGGCGATGCCGATGTCGACGTAGCGCACCTCCGGGGGGGTCTTCTTCTTCGGATGGAACATCTGCTCGAGCCCATCGAGCCTCGGGTCGGGCACTTTGACCACGGCCACGTTCGGCCCACTGGAGGTGTACGCGCCGGTATCCGCCCTGCCTCTGGTCAACGCGTTGAATACGGTGGTCTTGCCGCTCCTGGGCAGTCCTACGATTCCAATCTCCATATCGGCACCCGCGCTCGCATCATACCACAAGGGGAATGCATGCTTGAAGCCTGGTAGGGGACAGCGGTATCAACTAGAATAGGACTGCCAGGGCTGGCGCTCACTTGCCGGGTGGCGGTATCGTAGAGGGTGCTGGTGTGCCCGGGCCTGGAATGAACCGGGGGTGGACTTGTTTCATATACTGTATGGTGTCGACGGCTTCTCGTTGAAGGAGGAGCTCCAGGGAATCAAGTCTGAGCTGGGTGACGCGGAGGCGCTGCTGTCGAATACCAGCACCTTCGAGGGCCAGCGGGCTCGGATGAACCAGGTGATGGATGCGTGTATGGCCGTTCCGTTTCTGGGTTCCCATCGCCTGGTGGTCGTTGAGGGGCTTCTGGGCTGTTTCGAGAAGCGAGAGAGGGACCCTGGGAACGAGCCACCAGCGTTGAAGGAATGGGTGGGACTCAAGGACCGCGTTGCGGGAATGCCCCCCACGACGGTCCTGGTCCTGATTGACGGGGAGGTCAGCAAGCAGAACCCGCTCTTGAGGAAGCTTTCGCCGGTCGCTTCGGTGAAGGAGTTCCGCCCGCGTCGGGGCCAGGCCCTTCACGACTGGATACAGGGACGAGTCAGGGGCCGGGGTGGCGACATGGCCCCTTCCGCCGCGAAGTTGCTGGCATCGCTTGTTGGGGAAAGCCTGTGGGCCCTGTCCAATGAGATCGACAAACTGGTGCTCTATGCGTCTGGGCGACGGATAGAAGAAGACGATGTGAAGGCTGTGGTGAGCCACGCCCGTGAGGCGAACGTATTCGCCATGGTGGACGCGATAGTCGAGCGCCGCGCTTCCGTGGCTGCGACCCTGCTCCACCAGTTGCTGTGGGAGGGGGCGTCCCCACCCTACCTGATCACCATGATCACCAGACAGCTTCGCATGCTGGTGGTGGCCAGGGAGCTTACCCAGATGAGGCTTCCTGCTGCGGAGATCAAGTCACAGCTGGCATTGGCCTCCGGGTCGACCTCCGACTATGCATTGTCAAAGGCTCTGGAGCAGAGCAGGCGCTACTCGATGGGCCGTCTCGAGCAGGTCTACCGCAGGATTCTCGAGGCCGACCTGTCGATCAAAACGGGGGCATTGAGCGGAGAACTCGCCCTTGACTGTCTCGTCGCCGACCTGTGTGTCTAGCGCTTCCTCAGGTCCACCGGCGCGAACCTGCCCGCTTTCAGTTCCGTGATCAACTCCCGGAGACTGTTGACCCTCCGTTCGAAGTGAGTGGCACAGCGACCGATGTCCTCCACTTCATGAGCGTCGCTGGCACCGACGCCTGGCTTGTTGAGTCTTCTGGCGATGTGCTGGGAGAAGGCATTCTCGTTTTCGGCGCCTCTGCCGTTGAGCACCTCGATGGCGTCGACCATGTCGTAGAGCGGGCTTTCGCAGGCGCGCGTGAGGGTGGGGAGGTACCGTTCGCTCTCGGGCCCGTCGTTGAGCAGGTAGTGGCGGCGATAGGGGTGGGCCACGATAATGAAGCCGCCGGCTTCGTCCACCAGTTGCCTCACAAAGCTGGTGTGGTGCATACCGAAGACGTACTCGGTCAGTCCAAAGACCAGCAGGTGTGCCTCTTCGGTGGTGATTTCGATACCGGGAAGCACCAGGAAGTCATACTTCCTGCCGAGTGCAGCCACCTCCTCATGGTCCCAGAACCTGTCATGGTCGGTGAAGCATATCCCATCGAGGCCGGCTCGCCTGGAATTGATGATGAGTTCGTCGGGGGAGAGGCTGCTGTCCTCGGACTGAGGAGAAGTGTGCGTATGCAGGTCAATGAGCATTGGTTGATTCTAGTCTGAGCGAACGGGGGGAGAACCCGAGCGGTTTCCGTGTCCCAGACCCTATGTTATCATACGCGTCGGAGTATGGACAATGCCGGTCATACCGGCACCAGCTGGGACGCCTCGCTGGCCCGTGTGGGGGCACACCCCTTTCGGCGCGGGGCCTCCGGGAGTATGCTATGACGGAGATCATGGTCGCCGTGGGCGCAGTGATAGAGGACGGCGAGGGCAGAGTCCTCCTGGTCAGGCACGTGCCTGAGAGGGAGGGCTACTGGAAGGGCAAGTGGATATGCCCGGGAGGCAGGCTGGAGTTGGGCGAAAGCATCCGGGATGGGATAGAGCGGGAGGTCATGGAGGAGACCAACCTCAGCATAGAGCTGACCACCCCGCTCGTCCCGTTCGAGCGCATTGTCACATCGGACGGCGAGACCACGCTTCACGTGATATACATCGATTTCCTGGCCAAGTTGGTTGGCGGTGAGCTGCGCCCTGAGACCGACGTTGGTGAGGCTATGTGGGTACGGAGGGAGGACATACCGGGAATCTGGTCAGAGCTTCACGAAGACACGCAGAGGTTGATGGCCATAGCGGGCGTCGTCTGAGCGACATTCACCTTCCTTGACAGTCGCTACACGCGGTGCTAGACTTCGCCATGCAAGCCGATTCCCGATCCTGTCGATTTGTCTTTGAAGACCGTAGGTATTCTCTACCACCCGAAGATTGATGCGGCGCAGATTCTGGCACAGGAGCTGGCCGCTTTTTTGCCCTCACGGCAGGCGTCCACCTGGCTATGCTCCGCGTGGGAGGAGCAGGAGGCGAAGAACCGGATCGAGGGAACGGACTTGCTTCTCAGCATCGGGGGGGATGGGACCATACTGAGGGCGGCGCGCGCCGCCATTCCATGGTGCGTTCCAATCGTGGGAGTGAACCTGGGAAGGCTTGGTTTCCTGACCGAGCTGCGCTCCGATGACGCTCGTGACAAGCTGCCGCTGTACCTGGACGGGGAAGGCTGGATTGATGAGAGAGCTATGCTTGAGGTAGAGCTGGCGGGTCACGAACCCTTTCACGCTCTGAATGACCTGTTCGTCGGGCGCGGCGGTCTGCCCCGGGTGGTCAACATCGAGACCATCATTGACGGTGTAGTGCTGACGACGTACAGGGCCGACGGCGTTGTCCTGTCGACGGCTACGGGAAGCACAGGCTACTCGCTCGCTGCCGGCGGCCCTATTCTCTGCCCGCAGGCAAGGGAGATTATCCTCAACGCTATCTCGCCACACCCCACCTTCGCCAATGCGCTGGTGTTGCCGCCTGAGGTCGAGGTGGAACTGAGAGTAGGGACCACCCATCAGGCTATGGTGAGTATCGACGGGCAGGTCAATGTCGATGTCGGAGATGGCGATTACGTGAGAGCGAGGCTCAGCCGGCACGTGGCCCGATTCCTCCGGGCGGAGCCCCGCAATTCCTTCTATGCGACTCTCATGAAGAGGCTGGTGTACAAATGAAGCCTGAGAAAGCTCGAATAGGCGACATTGCTCAGATTCAGAAGCTGGTGAATCACTTCGCAGCACAGGGAGAGATGTTGCCGCGGGCCCTGAGCGAGCTGTACGAGAACGTCCGCGATTTCTTAGTGGTGAGGGAGGGGGACGAGGTGGTGGGCTGTGCGGCGCTGCACGTATTCTGGTCTGACCTGGCGGAGATACGGGCGGTTGCTGTGGCCGAAGAGATGCAGGAGAAAGGCGTTGGTCTGGTGGTCGTCGGGGCGTGCCTGGACGAGGCGAGAGAGCTGGGGATTGAGACCGTCTTCTGCCTGACCTACAGGCCGGAGTTCTTCGGGCGATTCGGGTTCCAGGAGGTGGACAAGAAGGACCTGCCGCACAAGATCTGGGGAGAGTGCCTGCGGTGTCCCAAGTTCCCGGATTGCGACGAGGTTGCCATGGTCTGCCCCCTGGGGAAGTGAACACGGATGCGCGAGAAGACGCTGGAGAGTGAACGAGTCTACGAAGGCCGCCTGGTGAGCCTTCGCAAGGACCGGGTGATGCTGCCCAGCGGCCGCGAGACAACGCGTGAGGTCGTGGAACATGGGGACTGTGTCGCCGTGGTTGCCGTAGACTCGCAGGACAATGTGGTCCTGGTACGGCAGTTCCGGATGCCGGTCGACAGGGTGCTCCTGGAGATCCCCGCCGGACGCATCGAGCCGGGCGAGAAGCCTGATGAGAGCGCGCAGAGGGAGCTTGAGGAGGAGACGGGGTATGTTGCGGGCAAGATGGAGCAACTGGGCGGGTTCTACAGCAGCCCGGGCTACTCGACCGAGTTCCTGCATCTGTTCCTTGCCACCGACCTCAAATCGGGCCCGGCGCGCCCGGATGAGGACGAGATCATTGAGGTCGCGGTGACGCCGCTGCGGCAGTTGCCCGGCCTCATCCTTACCGGTGAGGTATGCGATGCGAAGAGCGTGGCCGGCCTCTACACTGTTTTTCTCGCTCGTGAAGAGGACAAGAAGTGAGGATATGCCTCCTATGTAATAGGGGGAATATGTACTGTGGGGGTCAGGGGGTCTACCTGTACTACCTGGCCCGCGAGTTGCACCGGCTGGGGCACGAGGTGCACGCCATCGTCGGCCCCCCCTATCCGGACATCCCCGACGGCGTCATAGAGCACCGGGTAGAGAACCTGAACTTCCTCGAATTCGGGTTCCCCAAGCAACAGCCCTTCAAACTCATGAACCTGCTCAATCTCTATGAGCTGGCGGTGACGCAAATCGGGATGTTCCCGGAGATGTTCTCTTTCAGCCTGAGGGCTTATCACAAGCTGCGCCAGCTTCTCCGCAATCATCGATTTGACATAATCCATGACAATCAGACCCTGGGGTACGGCGTGTTGATGATGAAGGGCTTCGGCATCCCGGTTGTCGCCACGGTGCATCACCCGCTCCCGATAGATAAGAAGACCGACCTGGCCTATATGGAGAAGACCGGGGCGAGAATACACCGCATACTGTTCTACCCGTTCGTGATGCAGCATCTGGTGACCAGGAAGATGGACCGGATTATCACCGTCTCTGAGAACGCCGCCAGGGAGACGATGGATGCGTTCAGAGTTCCCAAGGACAGGATAAGGGTGGTCTACAACGGCATCGACACGGAGATGTTCAGCAACCGCGATGGCGGGATTAAGGAGCGCGGACGCATCATAGTGGTGGCGAACAGCGCCGACCGCAAGAAGGGCATCGTGTATCTGCTGCGGGCCGTTCAAATCCTGAGACAGGAGATGGACGTCAAGCTCACCATCGTCGACAGGGGATTGCCCGACAACAAGTATACCCCTGCTCTGGTATCGAGGTACGGGCTTGACGAGAACGTGACCTTTACCGGAAGGGTAAGCGTGGAAGACCTGGTGAAACACTACGGCAGGGCGGAGGTGGCGGCCGTTCCGTCGCTGTACGAGGGCTTCGGCCTCCCCGCAGCCGAGGCCATGTCGTGCGGTGTCCCCGTGGTGTCGACGAATGCCGGCGCGCTTCCCGAGGTTGTTGAAGATGGCAGAGGTGGCATTCTGGTCCCGCCCAGGGATTCGCGGGCACTGGCGGCTGCCATCAGACGTCTCCTCACCGACGAGTCCCTGCGGGAAGAGATGGGAAGAGAGGGCCGTCGCAGGGTGGAGGAGAGATTCGACTGGGCCGAGGCGGCGAGAAGGACTGTCGAGGTCTATCAGGAGGTGCTCTAGGTGCTCACCGTCAACTTCACGATGTTCAAGGTGGACGATGGGGACGTCTTCCTGGACGCGGGATGTGGGGAAGGGAGACACAGCTTTGAAGCGTGCCGTCGCAACGGGGGCGGCATCGTGTGTTCCATGGACCTCGACTACGACAGCTTGCAGAAGACGCACTACGTGCTGGACTACATGGACAGTCAGAATGAGGCCAACGGCAACTGGAACGTTCTACTGGCCGACGCGCTCAGGCTTCCATTCAAGGATGACTGCTTCGACAAGATCATTTGCTCCGAGGTTCTGGAGCATGTCCAGGACGAGGAACAGGGCATACGGGAATTCGTGCGGGTGTTGAAGCCGGGTGGGCTGCTGGCGGTCACGGTGCCTACCTACCTTACGGAGGCGGTCTACTGGAAGCTGGACAGTGACTACTACAACCATCCTGGGGGCCATGTGAGGATCTTCACAGCTCAGGAGCTGGTGGCCTTGCTGAAGCGGAACAGCCTGGCGGTGTACGGCATCCGGTACGAACATGCGTTCCATTCCATCTACTGGTTCCTGCGCTGCGTTTTCGGGCTCAAGAACGAGCAAGCCCGCATTCCAGCGCTCTACCGGCTGTTTCTCGAAGTCCCAGTCGCCACCAGGTCGAAGTTCGTTCCAGCTATGGAGCGCATCCTGAACTTCTTCTTCCCGAAGAGCATTGTGGTCTACACACGGAAGGGATAGGAGGGGGCAAGCTTGAAGATCTGTTTCCTCTGCTACCGGGGGAACATGTATTGCGGTGGCCAGGGCATCTACATGCACTACCTGACCCGTGAGTTCCAGCGGATGGGGCACGAAGTGGATGTCATGGTAGGACCACCGTATCCCGATGTGGCTGAGGGCATCGGGGTTCACAAGCTGGACAGCCTGAATCTCTATGACCGCAACATCGACGGGAAGCCCTGGCTTCCGCAGGACAACCCCCTGCGCATTCTGACCCCGTTCAATCTGTGGGAGTTCGCGGCGACGAAAATGGGCATGTTCCCGGAGATGCTCACCTTCAGTCTTCGCGCGTACCAGAGGATGTGCCAGCTCCCGCTGGAGCGACGCTATGACGTGGTCCACGATAATCAATGCCTCGCCTACGGCCTGCTTCTCATGAGGGCGATCAACATCCCCGTGGTGGCCACCATTCATCACCCGCTCCCCATCGATTTAAGGGCGGACATCATCCAGGCGCGGCATATCTTCGAGGCGATCAGGCAGTGTCTGTTCTACCCCCCCATGATGCAGCATATCGTAGCGCGGCGGCTGGACAGGGTAATCGTGGACTCCGAGAGCTCGGCTGAAGAGGTGCGCCGGGTATTCAAGGTCCGCGAGGGCAACATGAGGATGGTCTATGTGGGCGTCGATACTGATATGTTTATCGGCTCGGACGGCCACAGGAAGCGCCCCAACAGCCTGATAATGGTGGGGCGCACGGAAGACCGGAAGAAGGGCATCCTGTATCTGCTGCAAGCACTGCGTCTCCTCAGAAGCGATAACGTTGACGTGAATCTGACCGTTGTGGACCACGTCATCCCGGAGAACTTCGCGCCGAGGTTGGTGAGGCAGTACGGGCTTGAGGACGTGGTGAGGTTCACCGGCAGGATAACGACTGAGCAACTGGTGGAGGAGTATGCGAAGGCGGAGATCGCGGTAACTGCGTCGGTCTACGAGGGATTCGGTCTCCCCGCTGCTGAGGCGATGTCATGTGGCATCCCGGTGATCGCGACGCGCGCCGGGGCGCTGCCTGAGGTGGTGAAGGACGGGGAGACGGGTATTCTCGTGGCGCCGCATGACCCGGGTGCGATCGCCTCTGCGATCAGACGGCTGCGGGCGGATGGGGACCTGCGTCATCGGATGGGGTGTGAGGGAAGGAGACGGGTGGAGCAGCGCTTCTCGTGGCGGCTGGCGGCGAAGCAGACTCTCGCTGTCTACGAGGAGGCCCAGGCCAGCCTCAAACGTTCCTAGGCGTGCCTTTCACAATAATCACGTCGCTCAGCGACGGGACCCTTCGCGCGACCTTGTCGAGAACCGGCAGCAGCGTATCCGGTATCCTCCGCGGCATGAGCGACAGGAGCTTGCCCCAGTATGGGGCCGTCCACAGCAACGAGACCGGCAGTACACTCCTCACCTCGAAGTGCCGCCCGACCATGCCCAGAAACGACGGGTAGTCGAACTTGAAGGTGTGGTCGGAGGGCATCTCCCACGGGGTCCTGGGGTGCTCTCCTCTGATGAATAGCTTGAGGAACGAGTGCCACCTTCTGCCCAGCCGACAACTGAGGCTTTCGAAATTGGCGATGGCGATCACCGCCTCACCTCCCGCCTTGAGTACCTCCGCCATCTCCTGGATGCTCTTCTCCGGGTCGGGGAAGTGGTCGAGGGCGCCTTTGCACATGACCTTGTCAAGCGAACGCCTCTTGAAGGGTAAAGCCTCTCCGATGCCGCGCAGCAGGACAACCTGGGTGCTGCACCCCGCCATGTCGTCTCTCGCCTCGTGAAGCATCCGGCTGGAAGGGTCGAGGCCGACGACCTTGCCGCGGCTGTCAGCGAGCTTGAGAGCATCGACGGCCTTGCCGCAGCCCACGTCCAGGACCCATTCTCCCTGCTGTGGGGCGACGAGCTCCTGGGTTCCCTGGCACATGCGGGTGAAGAGAAAGTCGGTGTCAGGATAGTGGACCGCCGACGTTATCTCGTCGTCATCCCAGTCAAGATCGAAGTCACAACCCATGTCTGTAAACGCCTGCCGCCCAGGCGTAGCGGTCTGGACTCACCCGGGCGGCATATGGACTAATGCTGTTATTCCTCTGGTCTATCTCAGTGTCCCCACGTAGTGGGCCGTCAACTGACGCTCTCTCACCTTGGGGTCGGTGTAGTCGGGCAGAAGCATTGGGGAGACACGGTCGGTAGTGATACCTGCCTCCTCCAGCTCCTTGTGATAGGCTTTCACGTGGTCCAGAGTCGGCTTGCCTTCCTTGGCCTGCTCCCTGGCGTAGACGGCAGCGGTCTTGCCGGCGAGCCTGCCAAAGACGTGGACATCCAGCAGTGAATTGCCCATGAGGCGGTTCTCGCCGTGCACTCCTCCACCTACCTCACCGGCGACGAACAGGCCCGGAACGACCGTTTCGCCGGTGTACTTGTACTCCAGTCCTCCATTCTGATAGTGGAGGGTGGGATAAACGAGCATAGGCTCCTTGGAGATATCGATTCCGTGCCTGCCGAACTGCTTCATTTTGCCGGGGAACTGCGCCTTGACCGTTCCTTCGCCGTAGAGCTGGTCGAGCATGGGGGAGTCGAGCCATATCCCGAGCTTCCCCGTAGGGGTGGGTATGCCCTTGGCTCTCTCCACGCATTCCCTGATGTAGGCGGCTGACTCGACATCACGGGGCTCCCGTTCATAGACGAACTGCTCGCCGTCGATATTCACCACGTTACTCCCCGCCGCTCTGAACTTCTCCGTGATAAGGAGCCCCTCCAGCTGCTCGGGGTATATGCAGCCGGTGGGGTGGTATTGCAGCGAGTGGAGGAACTTGAGTCCAACCCCGGCTCGGTAGGCCAGGACTATGCCATCGGCTGTGGCGCCGTAGTGGTTGGTGGTCACGAAGCCCTGGACATGAGTCCTGCCGCAGCCTCCAGTGGCGATGACTGTTGCCTTGGCGAGCACGGTAAAGTACTCCTCAGTCTCCATGTTGTACAGCACGGCACCGGCGCAATGGCCGTGCTCATTCAGGAGCAGTTCAACTGCCGGGCAGAACTCGAGCACCTTGATGTTGGCGCGGTTCCTCGCCTCGTCGCGGAGGGTACGCATGATCTCAGCCCCGGTGATATCGCCGGAGAAGTGAAGTCTGCTTCTGCAGAACCCGGCGGCCGGAAGGGTCTGGAGCCTGCCATCGCTGAACTTCCAGAACCGTACCCCCAGCCCCTCCATCCAGTGCAGGCAGTCGGGGGCTTCGGTGACCAGAGCACGCACCAGGTCGGGGTCATTCGTGAAGTGGCCGCCGCCCAGGGTATCCAGGTAGTGGTACCCCGGGGAGTCCTTTTCCAGCTTGCTGGCTGCCTGAATGCCGCCTTCGGCCATCATTGTATTGGCGTCGCCGTGACGAAGCTTCGTTGCCAGGACGACGTTCGCTCCGTCTTGCTCGGCCAGTAGAGCGGCCGCGGTACCTGCTCCACCACCCCCGATTATCAGAACATCGGTCTCGTATTCAGCGACAGAAAGGTCGACGCTGTCGGGATCGACCCTGCTCTTGGCCTCGAGCAGGTCAACGAGTTCGTGGGCTATTCGGTAACCCTTGCTCGGCCCAATCTTGATCTCCCTACGCTGCTCCTCGTCGTAGTCGGGGTGATACTTATCCAGTATCGCCGCGCGCTCAGCCAGGGTCATAGCCGGAAACTCGCCGCCCTCCTTCTTTCTGGCGACGCGCTCCGCCCTCGTGCCTTCGACTACCTTGATCAGCCTCTTGAGTTCATCTGTATATGCCATTATCGTCTCCTAGTCCTGAGGTTCTAGAAGGAACTCCGTCTCCTTTGTGGGCCTCCAGTCCTCTCCCGCTGTCTCGGGCTCCCAATCCCGCTCCACATACGTCTTCTCCAGGTCTGCCCTCTCCATTGCCATCAACTTCTCAAGCATTCCGTCGAAGGAGCCCTCTTTGACCTTCTCTGCCGCCGTCCTCAGGTGCTCTGCCCTGGGGACGATCTTCGCGCCGTGAATCCGTCTGGCCAGTTGGAAGATGTGGTACTGGGGCAACTCGCCCATGCATCGCGAGGCGCACAGACCGCACTGAATGCACTCGAAGGTAAGCTCGGCGGCCTGGGCTATGTCACCCTTCTTGATTGCCGCAACCGCGTCCATCACCTCGACCTCCATGGGGCATACCTTGGTGCAGGCGTTGCAGGCGACACATCTGAACACCTCGGGGTAGAGCTTGAATACTTCCTCTGGCGTGGGTTTCAACTGCTCGAAATCGTATGTGGCCCGGTTGGCCGGGTAGAAGGGGATTTGGGTGAGATACATCTCCGGCTGGACCTCTGTCTGGCAGGCCAGAGCGGTGCGGATGTGATAGTCTCCGGGCATGCGGTAGACTGTGCTGCACGCGCCGCAGATTCCCCCGCGACAGCCACAACCTCGAATGAACTTGTAGCCGGCATACTCCATGGCCTTCATGATGGTGAGGCCTTTGGGGACCTCATACTTCTTCCCCATGATGTAGATGGGGATGAGTTCTTCCTTTATCTGTGCCGCAACTTCGACAGCCTCGCTCGTAGTCTCCGTGCTGCTCATCCACAGTCCTCCTTGCGATTCTATATTAGGTTACGGGACGCTAACAAAGCAACTGGACTCACGAAGTGCTTATGAAACCATCCACTGACTTCGTTCTTGGCCACGCCGAAGGCGAGGCCCATGAGTTCGGTGAAATAGAGTATCGGCAGCTTCTGCTCCGCTGTCTGTCTCGAGTCCAGGTTTGAGAAGCACATCGGGCAGGCGACGACGATGGCCTCAGCACCGGCTTGGGTCGCGCTATCCGCCAGGCCCTGCACCAGGTTTTCGACGATCTCGGTCCTCGTCAGGGTGAGGCTTCCCCCGCAGCAGTCTACCTTGCCGGCCCAATCGACCACTTCCGCTCCCAGAGCCTGCAATAGCCTGTCCATCGTGGTGGGGTTCTCCGGGTCATCGAATCCGACGACTTTCGGCGGGCGGACCAGATAGCACCCGTAGTACGCCGCGACTTTGAGCCCCGTGAGCGGGTGTTTGACCTTCTTCTCTATCTCTTCCGTCCCAAGCTCGTTGATTAGAATGTCGAGCAAGTGTCTGACGTCGTGTTTCCCTTCGTAGGGCATGCCGATGAGGTCTTCCAGCTTCTTCCTGAACTCGGGCGAGTTCCTCGCTTCATGCTCAGTAGTCCGGAGCCTCAGGTAGCACGCGGCGCACACAACCGCGGTGTCAAGCCCCTCTCTCTCCGCGATCGCCAGATTCCTTGCCGGCAACGCGTGGGAGAGGTCATCGTTCAGGAAATGCCCCGACGACGCGCCGCAGCAGTTCCAGTCGGGTATCTCCTCCAGTTCAATGCCTAGCTCGCGACAGACCGCCGTGGTGGAGTCCCCGAATCCCTTCTCCGTGGATTCCTGGGTGCAGCCGGGGAAAAAGCTATAACGCACGCCTATTCCCCTCCCCTCTCGCTTCTCTCGAAGATGTGTTTCACTTCTTCAGTCCCCTTGATCGAGTGCGGGGGCTGGAGCTTCAGCTTGCCTTTCGTGAGCATCTTGTACCCCAGCAGGGCGTTGCCGATCAGGTCTCCGAGCGAGAACTTCTTCGCCTTGAGCATGTAGCCGACCGTCATCATTACTTCGTATTGCCGGCCGAATCTCTTTATTGGACTGAGGAAGGCCTCGTGGAAAGCCGCGACGGCAGGCTCCTTGGGCGCCACGCCCTCGCGCAACGCCATCTGGTGCAGGGTGTCCATCACATGGGGTATGTCGATCTCGTTGGGACACCTGGTAACGCAGCACAGGCATGAAGCGCATATCCAGATCGTGGAACTCTTCAGCACCCGGTCCTTCAGCCCGAGCTGCACCATCCTGACTATCTCGTGTGGGGGATAGTCCATAGCGGAGGCAACGGGGCAACCCAGGGTGCAGGTAAGGCACTGATAGCACCGCTCGATGCCGGCGTGGCTCTGCTCCTTCACCGTCCTGGTGAAAGAGGGGTCAGATGTCTCCTGGACCTGGTCCGCGACAAGCTGCATCACAGTTTCTCCGGCACGTTGAGGAGCTCGCGCTCCTGGAACGTGCTGACGGGTATTTCATCGTCCAGGCTCTTGCCCGGGACGTAGTTGAGTGCCTTCTGTGTGTTCATCCCGACCAGGCGGAAGATATTAGCGACAGGTATGTCGTTGGGGCACGCCTCGGAGCACATTCCGCAGCCAACGCAGGATGCAGCCATATGGCACATCCGGGTGAGGTGGAAGAGCAGGGTGTGCGCGGGCATCCTGACCGTGCCCTTGTCCGCCCAGCCGAGGTACTTCTCGGACTCCATATCGAAGGTTGGCGAATCGAAGAAGCACTCCTTGCAGAAGCAGATGGGGCAGACGTCACGGCAGTTGTGGCAGCCGATACACGGCGCGAGGGCCTTCATGAGGTTTTCCATCCCGGCTATGTCCTGCCTCGTCTGCTCCAGTATCTCGTCTCTCTTCTGGGCCCGTTTCTCGGCCAGCTGAGCAATAGCCTCCTCACGCTTGGCGACGTCGCCTTCCGAAGCGTCTTTCAGTTCGAGGCCTTCCAGAATCCTCTCTCCTTCAGCCGTTGAGGCCTGGACGAGGATGCTCTTCTCGTAATCCACGCCTATGAGACCGATGCTGATATCGGCGCACATGGGCGCGGGGTACTCGCACATCCGGCAGATCTCGCGCAGGGACTCGTCTTCCTTGCCCTCTTTCGTGGCCTTCATGAAGGAGTCCTGCGGCGAGGAACCGTTCTGGCACAGCCGCTTGTAGTCCTTCACGGAGTAGGTGCCGAAGCAGTCCACTCCTATGAGAACGAGGTTCTCCAGCGACGCCTGCTTCAGCTTCACCAGTTCGATGAGGGCCCTGAGTTCGCAGGGCCTCAGTACAACGGCAACCTTCTTAGGGCTGGGCGTGACTTTGGTTACCCTGGAGACGATTCGCGCCGAGTTCACCGGCATGACCGGCGCCAGGGGGTTCGGTGACCCCAGCCTCTCGACGTCGCTCACCAGCGTCTGCACCACGTTGTCTCCCGAGGGAAGCTCCTGGGGTATGAGCAGCACGTCGACGAGCCCCTTCTCCAGTAGCTGGCGCCACAGACCATTGAGCGTTTCTATCAGGTTCCCGTTCTGGACTTCTAACATTGCAGATCTCGCCATCGCTTCTTCCTACGTAGACCAGCATTCTTTGACGGGGTTGGGCCCCTTCTTCTTCAATTCATCCACCATCTTGGCCACCGTATTGGCGAACTTCTGCCCTTCAGCGGCGCTGATCCAGCACAACCACACGCGGTCATCGTCCAGTCCAAGGGTGTTGAGGATGGTCTTGAGAATCGCCACCTTCCTTCGACACTTGTAGTTGCCTGAGACGTAGTGACAGTCGGCCGGGTGACATGCTCCTATCATCACGCCATCTGCTCCACCAAGGAGGGCCCACAGTACGTATACCGGGTCCACCATGCCGCTGCACATGGTCTGGATGGGGCGGATGTTGGTTGGATACTGCGTTCTGGTGGTGCCGGCGAGGTCGGCGGCGGTGTAGGTGCACCAGTGGCATAGCAAACCAACGATACTGGGTTCAAACTCGTCTTCCTGCAAGATGAACCTCCTTCTAAATCACGGCATCCATCACCGAGAGGACCTGCTTGTCGGTGAATCCCCTGAGCTTGGCCGCCCCGCTGGGGCAGATGGCGACACAGGCCCCGCAGCCCTGGCAAAGCGGCTCGATGACGACAACCACGCCCTTCTCGGTGTCCTTGAACCGCGCGTTGTAGGGACAGGCGGACACGCAAAGCTCGCAGCCGCTGCAGCGCCGCTCGTTCACCATCGACACCACCCTGCCGGACTCCAACTGGGGCCGTGCCAGGATGGATGCCGCCCGCTGCGCCGCCGCCTCGGCCTGGGCAATACTCTCGAGGATGCCTCTCGGAGAGTGAGCAAGACCGCACAGGAAGATCCCGTTGGTCAGGAAATCAACCGGGCGGAACTTGGTCTCTGCCTCTTTGAAGAACCCGTCTTCAGACAACTCAACATTCAGTATCTGGGCCAGGCCCGCGTTGTCGCCGGGCACGATTCCGACGCTCAGCGCCAGCAGATCGGGCTCTATGGTGAGTACGCCGCCCGTCGCCGGTTCGGTCGTACGTACCACAAGCCTGCCGCCGTCGACTGTCACCTCGGGTTTGCGGTCCACATCGTAGTTGATGAAGACAACGCCCTTCTCTCGCGCCCGTGAGTAGTACTCCTCTTTGAAGCCGTAGCTCATGAGGTCGCGATAGAGGACTATTACTTCAAGATCGGCATTGCGCTCCTTGAGGTTGAGGGCATTCTTCAATGCCTGTGAACAGCAGATGCGGCTGCAGTAGGGCCGCTCGTCCTCCCTGGAGCCGACGCACTGGATCATCACGACGGAGCTGAGGCCGCTGGCATCAAGCTCGCCCGCTACCAGTTGCCCTTCGAGTTCAGCCTGGGTGACCACCTTGTCGCTCTCGTGGTAGCAGTACTCGTCGGGCTCGTAGGCCTCCCCACCGGTGGCGACGATAATGGCGCCCACCCTGATCGGCTCGAGCGTGGTCTCCCCTTCCTGGAGGACCACCTCGAAATTGCCGGCATGGCCCGAGACCTGCGCTACCTCGGTCCCCGTGTGAACGTGGATGGACTCACTGTCCTGCGCCCTCTTTGTGAGATCGTCACGGAGCGCCTGCGGGTCACCGCCCTCGAGAATGCCAAAGATATGCCTGAGGTTGCCGCCAAACTCGTCAGCCTTCTCAACGAGATGGGCTTCGAACCCCTGCTCAGCCAGGGAGAGGGCGGCGGTCAGTCCCGACACGCCGCCGCCGATCACCAGGGCCTGACGCTCGATGTCCTGGGACACCAGCGGCAACGGTTCCTGCGTCCTGATCTTCTCGACGGCTATGGTAATCAGCGTCTTCGCCTTGTCCGTGGCACGGTTTCCATTGTTGCGGTCGCCCGGACACACCTGTTCACGCAAGTCGATCACTTCGAGGAGCGACGGATTGAGGCCGACACCCCTGACAGCCTCGGTGAACAGCCTGGTGTATGCTATGTCAGCGCAGGCCGCGAATACGATTCGATTGGCGTCCAGCTCATTGATCCTTTCCTTGACCTGTGACAGTGCATCTGCCTGGCACAGGTAGGAAACCTGCTCAGCGTGGACGACGCCTTTAAGCCCTCTGGCGAACTCGACTAGCTGCTCGATTTCTACTGCTGAGGCGATCTCGTCGCCGCAGGCGCAAAGGAAAACGGCGACGCGTGGTTGTGCCTCGCTGAGGTCCTTCTCCTCCGGGTACTCCTCGTGAGTTGTCACCTCGTTGCGCTGCGAACAGAGAAGCCTGGAAACGTGTGACGCGGCGGCGCTGGCTTCCACCAGCGTATCGGCTATGTCTTTGGGAGCCGAGGCCGACCCGCACACGTAGACGCCGGGCCTTGAGGTCTCGACTGGAGACAGCTCATCGGTCGCGCAGAACCCCCACTGATTCGTCTCCACGCCTACGACCTGCGCCAGTTCCACGAACCGCGGCGAGGGAGTCTGGCCAACGGAGAGGACAACCAGGTCGAACTCCCGCTTCACGAGGGCACCGTCGTCTCCCATCGCGGTGAGCAGGAGACTCTTGGTGGCCGGGTCCTGCTTCAAGGCGGGCACGCGACACCGGGTGAACTTGACGCCGCATTCGTCCCTCGCCTCAAGATAGTAGCGGTAGTAGCTCTTGCCGAAAGCCCTCAGGTCCATGAAGAAGATCTCAGTATCGACATCGGGGTTCTTCTCTTTGGTAAGCACAGCCTCTTTGAGGGCGTACATGCAGCAGGCTGAAGAGCAGTAGTCCCTCTCCCTGGTGCGCGAGCCAATGCACTGAAGAAATGCTATCGACTTCGGCGGCTCGCTGTCGGAGGGCCTCAGGATCTCCCCGGCCGTCAGCCCGCTGCCGCTCAGCAATCGCTCAAACTGGATGCTGGTGATGACATTGGGGTAGCGCTCGTAGCCGTACTGCGACCACGGTCTGGGATTGAACTCCTCGAAGCCGGCGCTCAGTACGATGGCGCCCACGTCAAGCTCCCTCGTCTCCTCGGCCTGAGAGAGGTCTATGGCACTGGTGGGACATTTCTCCACGCACGCGCCGCACTTGGTGCAGGAATCCCAGTCGATGGCGTAGCCGCTTGATATCGCCAGAGGATTGCGGAGGTAGATGGCCTTGCGGCTCTCCAGACCCTCGTTGAACTCGCTGGGCACCTCGACGGGACATACCTCGGCGCACAGCCCGCAGGCGACGCAGAGCTCCTCTTTCACGCCTCGAGGCTTGATAGTCAGGCTGACCTTGAAATCGCCCGCCTCTCCCTGCACCTGCTGCACCGAGGCAAGCGGTATGAGCTCGATGTTGGGGTGATAGAGACCGCGGCGGAGACAGAACTGCGATGTGTCATCGCGGGAGAAGACGGGGAGTATCTTGCACATGCCGCAGTGATTGTCGGGGAACCACCTGTCCAGTTGGGCCAGCGTCCCTCCGATGAAGGGGCTCTGGTCCGCCAGGTAGACCTTGAAGCCGGACTCGGCCAGGTCGAGGGAGCATTTCATGCCACTGATGCCGGCTCCGATAACGAGCACTGCTCCTGTCATTTACACGTACGCTCCTGTCGCGATATCGATCATGTCCATGAACTGCCTGGCGTTCCAGTTCTTGTGGCGCATCGCTCCCGAAGGGCATGTTGCCACGCACGCGCCGCAGCTCTCACAGACAGCCTCGTTGACCACGGCAACCTTCTTCACCGGGTCGATCTCTATGGCATTGTAGGCGCATATGGCGGCGCAGAGGCCGCAGCCGCTGCACACCTCTTCATCGGGCCACGCTACGGTGGGCTCGTGAAGCAGTTCCTTCCTGGAGAACAACGAAAGCACCTTGCTGACCGCGCCGTTGGAGGAGCTTATGGTGTCCGGTATGTCCCGCGGCCACTGGCTGGTGCCGGCCAGGTAGATGCCGGTGGTGAGCGTCTCCACCGGCCGCAGCTTGGGGTGGGCCTCGGTGAGGAAGCCCAGCGAATCGACGGTCACGTTCAGCTTCCTGGCCAGCTCGATGGCACCCTTGCTCGGCGTCATGGCAGTAGCCATCACCACCATGTCGGCGGCTATCTCGACGCTCTTTCCACTGAGGGTATCGGACCCCCAAACCATAATCTTCTCTTCGTCTCTGAAGACCTTCGATACCCTGCCCCTGAGATAGAGGATGCCTTGCTCTTCTACGGCGCTCTTGACGAACTCCTCGTATCCCTTCGAGTCGGACCTGATGTCCATGTAGAACACATACACCTGACCGTCAGGGACGGCCTTGCGGTAGAGGAGCGCCTGCTTCGCGATGTACATGCAGCACACCCTGGAGCAGTAAGTGAAGCCATGCTCGGGGTCACGTGAGCCGCAGCAGGAGATGAAGACCACCTGCTTGGGAACCTTGCCGTCCGAGGGTCTCCGCAGCTCTCCCCGGGTCGGACCCGACGGCGATAGGATTCTCTCAAACTGAAGCCCGTCGACCACGTCGGGGTCAAGCTCGTACTCGGGTATGTTCTTCTTCTCCCACAGATCGTAGCCGGTGGCCACCACGATGGCCCCCACGGTTTCCTCGGCGGTGCTCTCCTCCTGGGAGAAGTCGATCGCCTTGGTCGGGCAGACCTCCTCGCAGGCGCGACACTCGTCGCCGTTCATGTGCAGGCACTGCTCCGGATCGATGAGTACCTTCTGCGAGACTGTCTCAGGGGGCGTTGCGTAGATGGCTTTTCTTTCCGAAAGACCGCGATCGAAATCGCTGGCACAGCTGACAGGGCACTTCTCGAAGCACACGCCGCAGCTGTTGCACTTACCTTCGTCCACATACGTGGGTTTGATTCTGATGGTCACGTTGAAGTTGCCGACGTAGCCGGACACTTCAGAGACTTCGGCGGAGGTATATACCTTCACCCTGGGGTGGGACATAGCCTCGGCTATCTTGGGGGCCATCAAGCACGGAACGCGGTCGAGCGTTGGGAAGGTCCCGGCGAGCTGTGCCGCGTGCCCCCCGATGTATGGCTGCTTCTCCACCAGTATGACATCATAGCCGGCGTTGGCGATCTCCAGGGCCGAAGTGATGCCTGAGATGCCTCCGCCGATCACGAGGGCACGCTTGTGGAGGGGCACGACCATGGGCGTAAGCTCGATGTTGCGCTTGAGCTTGTCGATAGCCATCTTGACCATCGTTATCGCCTTCTTGGTAGCCAGTTCCTTCTCGTGCTCGTGCGGCCAGCTTACATCTTCTCTGATGTTGGCTATCTCGAGCAGATAGGGATTGAGGCCTTCCTTCGACACGACATTGCGAAAGGTCTTCTCGTGCATCAGGGGTGAGCAGTTGGACATGACCACGCCGTTGAGGTTCTTCTCCCTGATGATTCTCCTCACCAGATCCTGCCCCGGGTCGGAGCACATGTAGATGTAGTTCTCGGCGTGGACCACGCCGGGGTAGTCCTTGACTGCCTCGACGACCTCTTCCACGGCAACCGTGCCCGCGATATTCATCCCGCAGTGACAGACAAAAACGCCGATCCTCTTTTCCATTAGCCCGTTGCCGCCTCTTCGAGAATCACTTCATCCTGGGCGAAAAGCGCGAGCACCTTGCTCGCCGCACCGCCGCCCTGGGCCACCGAGTCCTGGATATCCTTGGGTCCCTGGCACGTGCCGGCCAGGTAGATGCCCGGAACCGAGGTCTCCAGTGGCCGGAGCTTGGGATGCAGTTCGGTCATGAATCCATTCTGGTCGAGCTCGATGCCCAGCTTGTCCGCTATCTCCTGGGCTCCCGGAGCAGGCAGCATGGCCATGCCGAGGACCACCAGGTCGGCGTCCATATCTATGCGTTTCCCGCTCAGGGTGTCCGACCCCCAGATCTTGAGCTTGTCGCCGTCGCGGAAGATCCTGGATACCTTGCCCCTGATGTAGAGGACACCATCTTCCTCGACTGCCCTCTGAACGAATTCCTCGTACCCCTTGCCGGTGGTGCGGATGTCTATGTAGAAGATGAACGCCTGGCCATGGTGCACCACGTGCTTGTAGAGCAGGGCCATCTTGACCAGGTACATGCAGCACACCCGTGAGCAGTAGGGCACTCCGTGCTCCGGGTCACGCGACCCGCAGCAGGAAACGAAGACAACCGTCTGGGGCTCCTTGCCGTCCGATGGCCGTATCACCTTGCCGGCCGTCGGGCCCGCGGGGCAGAGTATACGCTCAAACTCAATGCCCTCGAGGATGTCGGGGTCGAGATCATACTCCTTGATATGGCTCTTCGGCATGAGCTCGAAGCCGGTTGCCACAACAATGGCCCCGACCTCGATGTCTACGAAGCTGTCCTGCTGATCGAAGTCGATGGCTTTGTTGGGGCATGTATCCTGACACACGCCGCACTTGCCCTTGGTGAAGTGCAGACAGTGCTCTTTGTCGATGATGGGCCTCATGGGTACAGCCTGCGCGTGGGGGACCCAGATGGCTCTACGATGGGCCTGCCGCTTCGGCAGATCGAGGTCCCGGTTGTACTCGGACAGGACCCGCGGAGGGCACTTCTCGGTGCACATCAGGCACCCGTTGCACTTGTCCCAGTCCACGTAGGCGGCTTTCCGGCGCACCTTGACCTTGAATTCTCCCACACGCCCCGAGACCTCTTCAATCTCGCTGTGGGCGAGTATGGTGATGTTGGGGTGCTGGCCGGTGTCCGTCATGAGCGGGGTCTCGATGCACTGCGGGCAGTCCAGCGTAGGAAAGGTCTCCGAGTACTGGATCATGTGGCCGCCGATGCTGTGCGTCCTTTCGACCAGGATAACCGGGTAGCCGCCGTCGGCGATGTCCAGCGACGTTCGAATGCCGGCAATGCCGCCGCCGATGACGAGCACCTTCTTGGTGATGGGTACCCTGGTCTGCACCAGGGGCCTGTGTTCCTTCAGTTGCTCAATCGCCTTCTCGATGGACTCGATGGCTTTCTCGGTGATCTCCTGCACGCCGTTGTGGCTCCGCACGTCGACCAGCTCCATCTGGTGTGGCTCAAGGCCTGCGGAGGTAATGGCGTCCCGCACCACGGCGTCATGAAGCACCGGCGAGCAGCTCGTGACCACGACTCCGTCCAGCTTGTGCTCGCTTATGGCCTCTTTCATGCGCTCCATGCCTGGCGCAAGGCACAGGTCCTCGTGAGCCGCGACATGGGCCACCCCCGGCGTCTGACTGATAGCATCGACAACCCTTTGGGTGTCTATAGACGCCATCAACTTGCAGTGACAGACGAAGACTCCTATTCTCTCCATGCTACTGCCTCAACAGTCCTTTGCTCTCAAGCAGCGGGCGTGGGTCCACATAGTTGAGGTCAAACCGACACACTTCCGGGTCGAGTCCCAGTGCCAGAGCGAGGAGTTGCGTGAAATACAGGGTGGGGACCTCGGTGAACTGCGCGTATCTGTGCTTCAGTTCGGCCTGTTTCTGGCCGAGATTGGCATCGCACAGGGGGCAACTGAGGACGATGACCTCGGCCTTCCGTCTCAGGGCGGAACTGAGAATGTCCCAGGAACGCTGTATGACGTAGTCCGGGTTGCTGACAATCTGGTAGGAACCACAGCACTCGGTGGCATAGGGGAAACTGACCGCATCCGCGCCGATGGCACGCATGAGGTCATCCATGACGGTTGGCATCTCGACGTCGTCTATGGCTATCTCCTCGGGCCGTAGCAGGGTGCAGCCGTAGTACGAGGCCACCTTGAGTCCGGTGAGGGGCACCTGCACCTTCTCTTTGATGGCATCCCATCCGATGTCGTCCCTCAGTACCTCCAGAAGGTGGACCACTTCGACGTCGCCTTCGTAGTCTATTTCCTCCTCCATGAAGCGGTTGAGCGTCTCAAGCTTGTCGGCGTTGGCGGTCACGAGCAGGTGCGCCCGCTTCAACGTGTTGTAGCAGAACGAGCAGATCGTCGCCACCTTCTGGCTTCCGGTCTCCTTGACACGAATCAGGTTGCGGACCGGGGCCAGCTGGTGCAGTTCCTCGTCACCGGCGAAGGAGTACACCGTGCCGCAGCAATTCCACCTCGGGAGCTCCACCATCTCCACTCCCAGCGCCGCCATCGCGGCGATAGCGGAATCCTCGGCGTTCTTGGCCTTCGTCTTCAGGGTGCATCCGGGGTAGTAGCTCAGACTCATGCTTTGCTCCTCAAGCGGTAAGCTTCCTGAAACCACCAACCATGGCGAGCTGAGGCAGTTCGCCAATGGTCTCCTTGGGAATATCTGGTATCTGCACGTGGTCCACGTTCTTCCTCATCGTTATGAGCCGCAGGGCTTCCATCACCCGTGCCAGGTCCACACCCCTGGGGCAGCGCACTGAGCATGTGATGCAGGAGGCGCAAATCCATATCGTGTTCGCCTTCGCTATGTCCTGGTCCTGCCCGAGCTGCGCCAATCGGATGATTTGATTTGGAAGCAGGTCCATCGCGAAACACATCGGACAGCCTGCCGAGCACTTGCCGCACTGGTAGCAACTCAGAAGCGTCTGTCCACTTATCTCTTCCACCTTCTTGACGAAATCGCTGTGGATGATATCGGTCGATAGCTGCGTCCTCATTTGGAGACCTGCCTCCTTGACACTGAGCTAGCTGGAGCCCTGCCGGGCAGGGCGATCGCCTGCTTCAGTTGTGACGGGAATATCTGCGGCGGGCGTTGCGCCAGATTCACTGCACCGAGGTCACGGATACACTGCCGCCGTGGGCTGAAAGGAAGTGGGACAGGCGGGTGCGGGCCGCGTGCCGGCCGGTGACGCTGCGCGTGGCTGGCAGACTGCACCGACTGGCGGAATACCGATTGCTGCTTGACTTGCTGGGGCGAAAAACAGGGGCCCTCAGTCTCGTTGCGGACCGTGGCCCCCTCTGACTCCGTGCCCCCGCCATCAGATACAGGGCGACGGGCACCCTTCGCTTCCTCGCTCGTACCGCTACGAGCCACACTTACAGCGCACAGGCTGGGAACTGATCTGGCCTGCTCCTGGCGCGCATCTACGGCAAACACAAGTAATCCAGTGACCCCGGCCCCAGGCGTTTCTTTCCGAACCGCGACTACCATCTGGGTTTCTTCGTCAGTCTCCCCTACTACCCCGACTCGGACGGGACCCGGCCTCCTCACTCGCCAGTTCTTTGAGGATGGTGGGGTGGACCCACAACTGGGTCCGATGCTACGAGACCGTGTTATGGCTGGTTATGAGGCCGGTATAGTAATGAGGGAGAAAAGGCAACATACACACGGCGCCCGGTCGCTTCTCAAGCCCAGCGGCTGTCTCATTTGAAGGTACCCGTGTGCGTACAGCCGTTCGCGCCTGCCACCGGGCCAGCAGTCTGTATGGTGGTGTTCTCCTTTCTAAGCCTGCGAATTTAAGCCTCTCTAGTGTCCAGTATACGGAATAAGCATAGCTTCGTCAACAATGCTCGACGCTGTCACATGCTACTGGCGGGCACGCCCATTCCGCGCTGGCGCGCACCCGTTCGCGCGGCGACGCGCGCAGTGCCAGCATGTCGACCCCTTGACGCATCAAAGCGGGATATTGCTGTGCTTCTTATAGGGAAGTGACTCCTGTTTGTTCTGCAACATCTCCAGCGCCTTGATCAGCATCGGGCGTGTATCTCTGGGGTCGATGACGTCATCGATGTAGCCCTTCGATGCCGCTACATAGGGGTTGGCGAACTTGTCTCTGTAGTCAGCGATAAGCTCGGCGCGCTTCGCGTCCGGGTCTGCGGCCTTCTTGATCTCGTCACGGTATATGATGTTCACCGCGCCGTCGGGTCCCATCACGGCGATCTCAGCACTCGGCCAGGCGTAGTTGATGTCCGCTCCCAGGTGCTTGGCGCTCATGGCGATGTACGCTCCGCCATAGGCTTTTCGGGTTATGCACGTGATCTTGGGCGCTGTCGCCTCGGAGTAGGCGAAGAGCAGCTTGGCGCCGTGCCTGATTATGCCGCCGTACTCCTGTTCGACGCCGGGCATGTAGCCGGGAACGTCGGTGAAGGTGATGATGGGGATATTGAAGCAGTCCAGGAATCGGACGAAGCGAGACGCCTTGTCCGACGCGTCGATATCGAGACACCCCGCGGCCATCGCCGGCTGCTGGCCGATTATGCCGATCGAGTGCCCGTTGAGCCTGGCGAAGCCGGTGATGATGTTGGGCGCGAAGTTCTCGTGGACTTCGAGGAACTCCCCGTTGTCTATCACTCTGTGAATGATCTGCTTCATGTCGTACGGCCTGGTGGAGTCATCAGGGATGATGGTGAGAAGCTCCTCGTCCCTGCGGTTCGGGTCGTCCGTCGGCGGGATGGAAGGCGGCTTCTCTCTGTTGCTCTGGGGCAGGTAGCTGAGGAGCTGGCGGAGCATCTGGAGACATTCCTCGTCGCTGTCGGCGACGAAATGGCAGTTGCCGCTGGTCTCGGCGTGGACCATGGCGCCACCGAGTTCCTCGTGCGACACCTGCTCGCCGGTCGTGGCCTTGATGACGTCGGGTCCGGTGATGTACATCTGGGCCGTTCCCTCGACCATGAAGATGAAGTCTGTAATGGCTGGCGAGTAGACCGCCCCTCCGGCGGCCGGGCCCATGATGACTGATATCTGCGGTACCACTCCGGAGTACCTGGTGTTGCGGAAGAAGATGTCGCCGTACCCGGCGAGACTCTCCACGCCCTCCTGTATCCTGGCGCCCCCCGAGTCAAGCAGTCCGATGCACGGTGCGCCGTTCTTCGCCGAAAGGTCCATCACCTTGCACGTCTTCTCTCCTACTACCTTCGAGAGCGAACCGCCGAAGACGGTGAAGTCCTGGGCGAATACGTAGACCAGCCTCCCGTTGACCTTCCCGTAACCGGTGACTATGGCGTCGCCCAGGGTCTTCTTGTCGGCGAGGCCGAACTCCGTTGTACGGTGGGTGACGAAGGCGTCCAGCTCGACGAAGGTACCCTCGTCTAGCAACTTGGCGATGCGCTCTCTGGCGGTCATCTTGCCCTTGTCGTGCTGGGCCTGGATACGCTTCTCGCCGCCGCCGAGCTTCGACTCTGCCTTCAGCTTGGCGAGATGCTCTGCCTTGCTCTCAGTTGTCATTGGTTCCTCCCATTTTGGGCTTCATATTTGCGTCATTGTATAATGGGCATGCCTCAAATGCAACTGAGACTGGGGGGAGTGCAGCGTCGGCGGCCCGCGTACGGACGCCCGTGGAGCCGGCGCAGACTCCGCGGTTGAACGTCGGCGACCGTTGGCTGGCGCCTAGGCGTCGGGGCTCTTCGCCTCTTGGCGGGCTATGGAGTCAGCCACCGCCAGGAGGTTGCGGGCCCGGGTGGCTATGGGGATGTCGATCAGCTTGCCGTCAAGCGATGTTGAGGCGAAGCCCTGGGCCTCGGCGGCCTCGAACGTCTCGACGACCCTCCTCGCCTGCTCCACTTCCTCGGGAGCCGGGCTGAAGATACGGTTCATGGGCTCCACCTGGCTGGGGTGAATGATGTACTTGCCGTCATAGCCGAGTCTCCGAGCCAGGTTCGCCTCTCTGACCAGACCTTCCTCGTCCCTGAAGTTGTTGTACGGCGTGTCGATGGCGGCAACGCCGGCCGCCTTGGCGGCGACGAGCACCATCACTCTGGGATAGAGAAGCTCCTCGCCTTCGTCGGTTCGTTGCATGCCGGTGTCCAGCGTGAAGTCTTCCGCCCCGAATATGATGCCGATGATTCTGGGTGTGGCGCTGGCGATCTCGAAGGCATTGACCACCCCTTTCGCCGTCTCCACCCAGGGGGTGAGCTTGATATGCCCTGCCTCGATTCCTCTTTCGCTCTCCAGGCGCTCGATGATGCTCACCACCCGGTTCACGTCATGCGCTGAGCCGGGCTTCGGCAGGTTGATGCCGCTGATTCCGGTGGTGACCACCGCCTCGAGGTCGTCCTGTATCAGGCCGCTCGCCAGTGAGTTGACACGAACGAAGACGCGCTGCGCGCTCTGCGCGAGCGTGGCGATGGAGTCCCGTACGATGGCTCTGGCATTGGCTTTCTCCGCCACGGGTACCGAGTCTTCGAGGTCGAGCACAAGCACGTCGACTGGCAGGCTGCGTGCCTTCTCTATCATGTTCTGCCGGTTGCCCGGCACCGACAACAGTGTTCGCAGTGCTTCCATTCTGCCCTCCATCGGGCTAGTATCAGTTCTGCCGTCACTGTGTGTCAAGTATTCCCAATGACGCACACATCTGCTAGAATCGTCCACTATGAGCGACGGCCTGGGCACTACGCGGATCGGGAGCAGGGAGTTCACGTGGGGGGAGCGGACCTACATCATGGGGATCGTGAACCTGACGCCCGACTCCTTTTCGGGCGATGGGTTGGGAAGCGACCTGGAGGCCGCCCTTGCCCAGGCGCGACGCTTCATTGAGGAGGGCGCTGACATCATCGACGTCGGCGGCGAGTCCACCCGCCCGGAGTCGAGCACCATATCCGCCGATGAGGAGCTGGCGAGGGTCATTCCCTTCATAGAGAGACTGGCCGGCGAGACGCCCGTACCGATAAGCATCGACACTTACCGATCGGA
Source organism: Chloroflexota bacterium (assembly GCA_034189695.1). Lineage (GTDB taxonomy): Bacteria > Chloroflexota > Dehalococcoidia > E44-bin15 > E44-bin15 > JAXHUA01. Next base: position 34,413 of record JAXHUA010000066.1, read on the forward strand.
CGTGGCCGGGCGAGCGCTTCAGGCGGGCGCGTGCATGGTCAACGACGTCTGGGGCCTGAGGCGGGACCCCGGGCTGGCCGGGGTGGCCGCTGAGTATGGGGTGCCGCTGGTGGTGACCGCCAACCAGCGGGAGACGACCTACGAGGCGATAGTCCCGGAAGTCATCGCGTTCTTGAAGAACGCCATCGAACGGGCGGTTGACGCTGGAGTTGCCCGGGAGAATATCATCATCGACCCTGGGATAGGGTTTGGCAAGACGGTGGACGGGAATCTGGAGCTTATCCGACGCCTGGGCGAGCTCAAGAGCCTGAGAAGGCCGATTCTCCTGGGTACGTCGCGCAAGTCGGTGATAGGATACGTGCTCGACCTGCCCGCGGAGCAGCGGCTCGAGGGTACGGCGGCCACCGTCGCCATAGGTATTGCCAACGGCGCGGACATGGTGCGCGTGCACGAGGTGTTGCAGATGGCCCGCGTGTCGAGAATGGCCGACGCGGTAGTCCGGGGAAGGAAGGACTAGATGCACGTCTATCTTGGCCTGGGATCCAACCTCGGTGACCGCAAGGCGAATCTGGAGCGGGCACTCGAGCTTGCGGGGGAGTGGCTCCGGATAGAGGAGGTCTCCTCGCTCTACGAGACGGTGCCGCTGGGACACGCGGACCAGCCGATGTTCCTCAATGCCGTCTGCCGCGTCGACACCGACCTGGGTCCTTTTCAGTTGCTGTCGCTGCTGAAGGGAATCGAGACCGCTATGGGGAGGGTGCCCAGCTTCGCCAATGGCCCGCGATGCGTGGACCTGGACATTCTCTTCTGCGGCGACCTGGTGATGGAGACCCCGGAGCTCACTGTGCCACACCCGCGCATCGCGGAGCGCGCCTTCGTCCTCATCCCTCTCCTCGAGATAGCGCCGGACCTGGTGCACCCGGCGAGCGGCGAGAGCGTGAGGCAACTTGCCGCCACGGTCGAGGGGCGGGAGGGGGTCAGACTGGCAGGCCGAGCGGAGGCGGTGTGATGTTTGAGGTATCGGTGCGAGAGCACTTCGACGCGGCGCACTACCTGAGGGGCTATCAGGGCAAGTGCGAGAACGTGCACGGACACCGGTACGAGGTTGTGGTCACCGTGCGCGCGGAGCGGCTGGACGACATTGGGCTGGCCTGCGACTTCACAGTTATCAAAGGGCATCTGAGGGAGATACTGGCACGCTTCGACCACGTATGCCTCAACGATGTGTCGCCTTTCGACGCAACGAACCCCTCCTCCGAGAACATCGCTATAACCATTTGCGAGGAACTCAAGAGAAGGGGCCTGCATATCAGCAGCGTACGCGTCTACGAGTCCCCGGATACCTACGTCACCTACACGCCCGACACAACTCCTTAGGCGTTAGGCGTTCGAATCCGAAGCGGGACTGCTTTCCTCTGTGGCCTCAGGTGGCGGCTCGATCTTGGTCACTGCCATGGTCCAGCCAATCCAGAACCCCAGAGCCAGCATCCCGAGGAAGCCAATGACTACCGGAATAGCTACTGCCCAGTAGCTCCTTAGCACGATCCCCCACACAAAGGCGGCCCCCGTCACAACAACCAACACGCAAATCAGGGCGCCAACTACTCGAGACTTCTGCATGCTACCTCCTGTCTATGAATGAAGCTCGGGCGGGAGGAGATTGGGAATCGTTTCCTCGATAGGGTAGGTGACCGAGCACTTCTCACAAAAGAGAGACCCTTTGATGATCTCCTTGTCGTCCTCCTCCTCCACGGTGAGCTTGAGGGGACCCTTGCAGACTGGGCAGGCGAGGATCTCCATGAGGTCTCGTTTCATCGTCCCTCCTTCTGTTCAGGGCGAATTCTACTTCAATGCCCTTTCAGCGTCAACATGGTGCAGTCGTTCGGGGCGCTGGTAGTGGTTCGTCGCCCCTTATGCGGCCGCTGGCACACACGCGTGGGGCGGAGCATCCGCCCCGGTCGTGTCCCGGCGGCCGGGCTGTGAGGCTGAGCTTGACACGCCGTTTCAGGCGTCGATAGAATGCGCACTTAAGGAGGTGGACACATGAAGAGGACCAGGCTCTGCGACCTGCTGGGGGTAGAGTATCCCATAATCCAGGGGGGGATGAACTGGATAGCCAACGCCGAGCTGGCCGCGGCGGTCTCGAACGCGGGGGGGCTCGGTGTGATAAGTCCCACGGCGAGGATGAAGCTCGAGGACGACCTGGAGCAGAACCTCAGGGATGAGATACGCAAGACTCAGGGCCTTACCGACAGGCCGTTCGCGGTGAACTTCCCGCTGCAGACGCCGGACGTCGATAAGCTCATTGAGGCCGCGATTGAGCTGGGCGTCAGGGTGGTCACCACCTCGGCCGGCAATCCCGCCCTGTACACCGCTCGTCTCAAGGAAGCGGGGCTTACGGTGCTCCATGTTGTGGCGTCGGTCCGGCATGCTCAGGGGGCGGAGAAAAGAGGGGTGGATGCGGTGATCGCCGAGGGGTTTGAAGCCGGTGGTCACAATGGCTTCGATGAGCTGTCCACCTTCGTGCTGGTGCCGCAGGTGGCGGATGCGGTGAGCGTTCCGGTAGTCGCGGCGGGAGGCATAGCCGATGCCCGGGGCCTGGTGGCGGCGCTGGCCCTTGGAGCCGATGGGGTGCAGATCGGCACCCGGTTCGTGGCCACGCACGAGTGCGCGGCGCACCAGAACTTCAAGGACGAAGTCGTCGGGGCCATCGACACGGGAACGGTTATCACCGGCCGGCGGCTCGGTCCGACCAGAGGGCTGAAGAACGAGTTCACTGCGCTGCTCACCGAGATGGAGGCGGCGGGGGCCACGCCGGAGGAGCTTCTGGTTACGGTCGGGCTGGGCCGGTCGCGTTCCGGTGAGCTCGACGGCAACACGAAGGACGGTGAGCTCTACTGCGGCTCCATCGCCGGGATGGTCACGGAGATAGTAGGGGCTGCCGACGTCGTTCGCAGCCTCGTGGAAGGCTACGACAGGGTGGTGGCCGGACTGTAGGGGACTGGGAACAGTCCACCCTCACCCTAGCCCTCTCCCCACCATAGGCGGATCTTCGACCGTCAAGGGAGAGGGTTCTTTCGCACTTGCTGCCGCGCATACGACGGGGTGTCCGCGGGAGAAGCACCGGGTGCTCCCTCCCCTGGAGGGAGGGAGTTAGAGGGAGGGGGAACCCCCCTCTCGCGGGGGTCTGGGGGTGTCCCCCAGGTCAGAGAAGGGCGGGCGGGTGGGTGGGTGACACTAGAGGTCGTCGGCCCTGGCCTGGTCGATGAGCCTCTCCCCATACTCCATGAGCAGCTTCACGCGCTCCTCGGGCAGGTCCTTGCCTTTGAGGAAAAGCTCAAGCGCCTCAATAGGCGTCATGGTCTCGGCGGTGAGGCCGGCGAGCCGGGGACGGCTCTCGCGCTCCACGTCGCGGGCGACGGCGGCGACCGTGTGGGCGTCCTTGAGGGCCCGGCGTATCTCGGCCTCATCGAGCATGGGCTCCAGCCGTTCCGAGATGGCGATCTGCACCCTCACGACGGCATCGGTCACGTCATGTCTGGCGATTGCATCAAGCACGGCCTGGGTGGGGTCGGGCTCAAGAGGGGCGACGTCGACCCTGATGGTGACGAAGCGCCGCGCCTGCACCGGCTCGAAATGGTACGAGACGTCCCTGTCGGGGCCTATGTCGACGACATAGAACCCCTTCTCGTCCCGCTCCTCACTGAAGTCGATGCGCTCCAGGCTGCCGGCATAGACCGCCGGCGGGCTCTCGCCAAGCACCTGGGCCCGGTGCATGTGGCCCAGGGCGACGTAGGCGAACGCGGGGTTGGCCACGTTGCTGCGGAGCAGCATGGGGTCGTGGCCGACGGTCATGCTTCTCTCCGAGGCGGTCTGGGCGCCGTGGACGAAGACGTGCGCCGCCAGTATGGCGGGCACGGAGGGGTCCAGGCCGGCCGCCTCCTCGGCGATACGCTCGGTGAGAATGCGCTCCACCGTCTCGTTGATCTGGTCCAGAGTGAGGTTCTTGGTGTCGTCCTTGCTGAGCAGGGCGCCGCGCCGCGCCCACGGCAGGGCGACTATCTGGAGCGGCCCCGCCTTCGTCTCGATGCGGTGCGTGCCGGGGCGGTTGGCCACGGTGACGTTGGGTATGGCCAGGGTCTGGAATATCTCGATGCTGGTGGCGCGGCCGATGGCGTTGGGCAGGTCATGGTTGCCGATGAGAAGGAACACCGGGATGTTGTTGGAGGCGAGGCGCCATATGCGGCGGGCGAACTCGCGCTGGTGGGTCTGCGAGGGCTCGCGGCTCTTGTAGGCGTCGCCGCAGAAGAGGACCAGGTCCACCTCGTTGTTGAGCGCGTACTCCACCACCTCGTCGAAGGCCGAGAGGAAATCGCCCAGGCGGGTCGACAGCCCGGTCTGGGGGTCGATACGCCCGTAGGTCTCCACCCCCAGGTGCAGGTCGGCGAAGTGAAGAATTCTCATACGTTCAGCCTGGCTCAGCCCGTTCGCCCGCATGTCATTCTGACCGAAGCGAAGAATCTCCGCGTTGTGCCTGCCGAAGGCGCTGTGTAGCGTCACCTCGCGCCGGATTCTTCGTCGCTCGGCTCCCCGGGACCACTGAATAGGGTGCCCTGCGTCTCGGTTGTGGCCGTGAGGCTATCAGAGCCTGGTTTCGAAGACGCGGCTGCCAACCGCCGCAGCACCTCGGCCTGGCTCAGCCCCTTGATGGCGATGAGCTTCCTCCGGCTGGTGGCCCCTTTCTCGATGGTGATGCTGCCCTTGCTCACGCCAAGCAGCTTGCTCA
>JAXHUA010000067.1:0-2910 GCA_034189695.1 Chloroflexota bacterium
TGCCGCTGCCCGAGGGGCCGACCACGGCCACGAACTCACCCTTCCTCACAGTCATGTTGACGTTCCTGAGCGCAGTGGTCCTGGTCAGTCCCCGCCCGTAGACCTTCGTCAGCCTCCGCGTAGCGACTATGCTGCTCCCGCGCCGTACCGTCCGGCTGCGGGCACCCGTGGAAAGACGTATCTGCAATTCTTCGATCGCCCGCCGGAGGTCAGCGATCGACTCGTCCCCGCTCAGCGACTCGCGCTCCATGACCATCACTCTACAATGCTCTCATACTCTCTATCGGGCTCACTCTAGCCGCCCTCACTGCTGGGTACAGCCCCCCCACGAGTCCAACGAATATGCCGAATGTGCCTACTATGGCAATCAACCTCACCGTTATGACTGCGATCTCGGCGTCAAGATACTGGTCCACACCCTGCCCCGCGAAATACCCGACCGCCAGGCCAACGATGGAACCGACCAATCCGATGGTTATCGATTGCACCACCACCGAGCTGATGATGTTGGTGTTGGACCAGCCAGATGCCTTGAGAATACCGAACTCCTTGGTGCGCTCCACCACCGAGATGAGCATGACGATGAAGATGGATATCCCACCGGCGATGGCCGCCACCAGAGAGATAATCCACAAGAACCCGTGGAAGATGCTCATGGACTCGCTTATCTGCTCCACGATGTCCTTCGCCAGCGTTGTGCGCACCGGCACATCGGAATCGGCAAAGGTCTCCTCAATGGCCAGGGCCACCTCCTCCACATTCTCCACGTCGTCCGCCGCCACCGAGAGAACCCGTATTTGATCGCTGGCCAACCCGTCCATCTCCTGAGCAGTAGCCAGAGTAGTGTAGACGTCGTAATCGTATGCCATATTGCCCGTCTCATAGACGCCCACGAATGTGAACTCCACGCCTCCAGGAGGCGTGTACATATTGAATACACTGAAGGTATCGCCAATCTGGGGCATCTGACCCCTGGGCACCTCGCTCAGAGCGTAGTCCCAGAGCTGCCGGCCAACGATCACTTCGCAGTCGTTCTCTATGGTCCTGCCATCAACGATATGGGCTGTCACCCCTTCCGCCTCGGCATCGCGCTCAAGGTCGATCCCAGTGAGGGGTACAGCGCCTTCCATGAACTCCTCCCCGAAGAGACCGCCGATGGCCATGGCGCTGACCGAAGGCGAGGCCATATCCACATGCTCGAGCCCCTCCACCTCCTCGACATAGGACAATGGGAGAGGCGTACCCCCACCCGACCCCCCCATCATCTGGGGCGCCGCGTCCGCAGAGTACACGAGTATGCTCCCCCCAACCTGGTTCATTGTCTCGCTCATCCGCTGGTCCATGCCATCCGAGATGCCCAACAACACCGTCATGAGAGCACACCCCAGTGCGGTGCCCAGGATCGCAAAGAATGCGATCCCTTTCCTCCTGAACGCATTGCCGATGCTGAACCCGAACATGAGAACATCCTCTACCTCGCCAGCTTCCTCACAGCCACCAGACCATTCTTCGCCCCTGGCACAGCCCCACGCACGAGCAACAGATTGCGCTCTGGGTCGGCCTCAACCACCTTGAGGCGCTTCACTGTCACCCTCACGTTACCCATATGCCCTGCCATACGCAAACCCTTGAACACCCTTCCCGGAGTGGTTGTCGCCCCAATCGACCCAGGTGCACGATGGCGGTCCGATTGACCGTGTGTCTTCGGACCGCCGCCGAAGTGATGTCGCTTCACCACGCCGGCGAAGCCCCTTCCTTTCGACGTCCCGGTGACGTCAACCAGGTCTCCGGCCTGAAACATGCCCACATCCACTTTCTGTCCCACTTCGACCGAGTCGATGTCTGACGCCTTGAACTCCCTGAGGTGCTTCAGCAAGCCCACATTCTTGAGGTGGCCCTTCTCGGGCTCGTTGAGGCGCTTCGCCGTCCCGAAGCCAAGCTGAACGGCGTCATACCCGTCCCTCTCGACTCTCCTCACCTGGGTAACGAAGCATGGGCCGGCTTCAATGGCAGTGACAGCCTCAACGGTGCCATTCTCCTGGAATACCTGGGTCATTCCTATCTTTCTGCCGATGATTCCCGAAATCATAGGTCAAGCTTTCCTACAGTTTGATTTCTATGTCCACCCCTGCCGGAAGATTGAGCTTGGTCAGAGCATCGATCGTCTTCGTCGTCGGCTCCAGGATGTCGATCAGGCGCTTATGGGTGCGGATCTCGAACTGCTCTCTCGAGTCCTTGTCTATGTGTGGAGAACGGATGACGCAGAACTTCCTGATATGTGTTGGCAGAGGGACTGGCCCCGCCACCTTCGCACCCGTCCGCTCGGCTGTCTCCACGATCTGCCCCGCCGATTCATCCAGCACCCTGTGGTCATACGCCTTGAGTCTGATGCGAATCCTCCGCTCGGGCATCTATGCTCCTCCCACCTTAACTGTTATCTGCTCGGCCAACCCCCGAGGCGCCTCCTCGTAGCGATAGAACTCCATGGAGTAGTTGGCTCTCCCCTGGCTAATCGACCTGAGGTCAGTGGCGTAGCCGAAGGTCTCCGCCAGAGGCACCAGGCAATGGATAATGCGTACCGCACTGTGGGGCTCTATGCTGGTCACGTGCCCCCGTCTGGAATTGAGGTCACCAATGATATCGCCCAGGAACTCTTCAGGCGTGGCCACCTCCATCTTGACAATCGGCTCCAGAAGAACCGGGCCAGCCTTCTTCGCGCCCTCCCTCAGCGCCATCGAGCCGGCGATCCTGAAAGCGAGGTCCGACGAATCGACCTCATGGAAGCTGCCATCGTACAGACTGGCTTTCACGTCGGTCATCGGGTAGCCGGCCAATGCCCCGCTCGCCATGGCATCTTTAACACCGCTCTCTACAGCGCCTATGTACTCCCGGGGCACGGCTCCACCCTCG
>JAXHUA010000068.1:0-5422 GCA_034189695.1 Chloroflexota bacterium
AAAAGAGCCGGGGGGAGCGAAAGGCGCTGCTATTCCCGCCTCCAGGTTGGGGGCCCCGCAAACCACCTCGAATAAGCTGCCTCCCACATCCACCTCGCACAGGGGTTCGTGGTCACGCCGCATATGACACCAAGTTTCGCCGCGTGGCGAATGTCGTCGATATTCGCTGTGTCCAGGAATATCTGCATTCAGCACCTCTCACTCGTTTCTGACATTGCCGCGTCCTCTGTCACAGGGGGAGCTTGTACTGGTCGCCTTCCAGGAGCGCTTCCTTGGCCACTCCGACGAAATCGCGGAAGATGGGATGCGGCCGGTTGGGACGCGAGTGGAACTCCGGGTGGAACTGAGTGCCAAGCATGAACGGGTGACTGCCTACCTCGCTGATCTCCACCAGTCTCCCATCAGGCGACAGGCCGCTGAACACCAGACCTGCCTCGCCAAGCACCTCGCGGAACTCATTGTTGAACTCGTACCGGTGGCGATGCCGCTCGTACACCAGGTCCTCACCGTACGCCTGCGCCGCCCTGGTACCCGGTACCAGCTGACAGGGATAGCCGCCGAGTCTCATCGTTCCGCCTTTGCCCTCAACGTCGCGCTGATCGGGAAGCAGGTCGACTACAGGATACGGAGTCGCCTCATCGAATTCGGTGGAGTTGGGCTCTGACGAGTTAAACACGTGCCGGGCGTACTCGATAACCATCACCTGCATCCCGAGGCACAGCCCCAGATACGGTATTCGATTCTCCCGCGCGTACCTGGCGGCGGCGACCATCCCCGCGATGCCACGAATGCCGAAACCGCCTGGCACAACGATTCCCTGGACAGAACGGAGCGCATCGTCGTCTGCCTTGAGCTCCTCCGACTGAATCCAGTGCACATCCAGGTCGCGGTGGTGATAGACCGCGGCGTGGCGCAGCGCCTCCCGCACTGAGATATAAGAGTCATGCAGTTCGACGTACTTGCCCACGATGGCGATGTGGAGCGGGTCCGCCGTGAGCCGCATCTGGTCGACCAGGCTGCGCCAGTCCCGCAGATCGCTGCTTCGTTGCGGCAAGTCGAGCATATCAACGACCAGATCCCCCAGACCTGCTTCCTCGAGCACGAGCGGCGTCTCGTAGATAATGGGAAGAGTGGGTAGGGGCACCACCGCCCTCCGGTCAACGTCACAGAAGAGGGCTATCTTGTCCCTGATTTCCTCCGTTATCTCGTAGTCGCTACGGCACACAATCAGGTCGGGCTGAATACCTATGCGCCGCAGCTCGTTGACACTGTGCTGCGTGGGCTTGGTCTTCAACTCTCCCGTGGATGACAGGTGTGGCAGCAGAGTGACATGGACGTACAGAACGTTGTGCCGCCCCATGTCGCGCCTCATCTGGCGAATGGCTTCCAGGAAAGGCAGTCCCTCTATGTCGCCGACAGTGCCACCCACCTCCACAATGACCACATCGGCCCTCGACTGCTCGGCCACGTTGTGGAATCGACGCTTGATCTCGTTGGTAACGTGCGGAACGACCTGTATAGTGCCGCCGAGGAACTCGCCTCGTCGCTCCTGAGAGATGATGGCACTGTATATCTGCCCCGTGGTGACACTTGACGCGGACGTGAGGTCCGCATCAATGAAGCGCTCGTAGTGACCCAGGTCTAGGTCGGTCTCCGCCCCGTCCTGGGTGACGAAGACCTCGCCGTGCTGGTATGGGGACATAGTCCCGGGATCCACATTGATATAGGGGTCAAGCTTCTGGACCGTAACTGAGACATTGCGGCTCTTCAGGATCTTGCCTATTGAGGCGGCGGTGATACCTTTGCCGACAGAACTAATCACACCGCCAGTAACGAAGATGTACTTGGCCACCCTTAAGGTTCCTTGCGTGAGGGGAATAGAATCTCCGGCTAAATCTCTATACCAAAGAAGGAATTCCTTCTGGGGGTCTCTCTAGGTCGGCGAACCGTGGGAATGGCTGCCACTTACTACCAGGTATGTTATTATAGTGGTTTTCCTTGAGCTTGTCAAGTACAGCAGGTCGCTCACCACTCGTCAGGCCCTGGCGAGCGGGGTGCAGGGCCTGCGCTTCGCTCGTGGGACCGCTTGATCGTTGCTTGACTTTGGCCAGGGCCTGACGGTATTCTTAAGTGTGATACTTGAGGCAGGTGCTCCATGTCGAGTCCCGACCATGTCTCGAAACGAATGCCTGGGCACGGTGCAACACACGACGAGGTCACAACGGGTTGAAACTGGCTACCTTTGAAGTGTCCACATCCCTCGGTCCGTTCCTCAGGATCGGCGCTCTAAGCTGCGACAGGCTCATCGACCTGAATCTGGGATACGTGTGCTACCTGGAGCGGGAGCGGCATCATCCGCGACCATATGTGCTCGCCGCCGCCGTTCTCCCGCCGGACATGGTTTCCTTTCTTCGCATGGGTAGCGATGCTACAGAGGCGGCGCGGACGGCGATAGACTACGTCACCAGTCGGATGGGTGAGACGGTGCCGGTGGGTCCTCGTGGCGAGAAGGTGGTGCATGAGCCGGGGGCGGTGAGGCTCAGGGCGCCCGTTCCGCGTCCCAATTCGATAAGGGACTACATGAGTTTTGAGTTGCATGCGGGCGGGGCTGGCCAGAGACAGCTGCCCGAGGCATGGTATGACATACCCGTCTGCTACAAGGGCAACCCCGACACTGTCATCGGCCCCGAGGACACCATCTTGTGGCCAAGCTTCACCAACCTGCTGGACTACGAGCTGGAGTATGGCATCTTCATTGGGGAGGAAGGCAGGAACATAGGCCGGGAGGAGGCGGACAGGTACATCGCGGGGTACACTATCTTCAATGACATCAGCGCGCGGGATATCCAGAGGACTGAGATGAGCGTCGGGCTTGGCCCGGCCAAGGGCAAGGACACCTGTAGCGTCATGGGGCCCTATCTGGTGACCCCCGATGAGATCGACGCCAGGAACATGAGGATGGTCGCCCGCATCAACGGCGAGGTGTGGACCGACGGCAACAGCGGGACCATGTACCGGACGTGGGCCGACATCATTGAGTTCGCTTCGAAGGATGAGACACTCCACCCGGGCGACTTCCTCGGCTCGGGCACTGTCGGTGGTGGCTGTGGGGCGGAGCATGGCAAGTGGATCAAGCCAGGCGACGTGGTGGAGTTGGAGGTGGAAGGCATAGGCATTCTGCGCAACCAGGTAGGCGAGAAGGACGGAGGCAGGAGGAATCCACACTAGGGTAGCCAATCAGCCATGTGTCCATCCACTGCGGTTCAGAACGTGGAAACATGGCAGTTCATGATTGACCCGGGTCTTCGAGTTGGAGAAGGAGGTTCATTGCATGGATTTCGAGTTCAGTGAAGAGCAAAAAATGCTCCAGACCACTGTCAGGGATTTCCTGGAGAAGGAAATCGCTCCCATCGTCGACGAGCGCGACCGGCAGGGGTCTTACAGCAGAGAGGAGCTTATCGGGTACATCAAGAAGATGATGCCTCTGGGCTTCTACCATCTGCCCGAGGAGCTTGGCGGCGAGCCCCTTGGAGAGATGACCACCGCCATCACCGGCGAGGAGCTGGCCCGTGTCTGGCCCAGCCTCAGCGGCGCCATCGGACTGGCCGGGATGGCCATGGCAGCCTGGTCTATGGCCAGGGGCGCGACCAAGGACAAGCTCCGTGAGAAGATCGTGAAGGGTGAGTCCATCGGCTGTTTGGCCATCACCGAGCCGAACGTGGGCTCCGATACCTCGGCCATCGAGACTATGCTCACCAAGAGTGGCGACAAGTGGGTTGTCAACGGGACCAAGACGTGGATAACCGACGGTTCTGTTGCCGATGTGTGCATAGCCCTCGTCCAGACTGAGAGGGGCAAGGGCCAGGCGGGAATGGCGACCGTTCTTCTCGATAGGGATGTGTCACCGTGGCAGGCCACCGATTTCCACAAGATAGGCTGGCGGGCGTGTCCCACGTCGGAGCTGGCGTTCGACGACTGCCCGGTGCCCGAGGACAACATCGTCGTCGCGCCGTGGATGCTCGGGGGAGGCGGCGGCGGCGGTGGCGGTGATTCCGCGGCACAGGCCTACTTCGGTTTCATGCAGCGCTTGAATGGCATACGGGCCGGAATGGCTCTGATGTCGGTGGGTATCTCTCAGGCCGCCATCGATGCGTCGATCAAGTTCGCCAAGGACAGGGTGCAGTTCGGCAAGCCGCTCGCGGCGCACCAGTTGATCCAGGACATGCTGGTCGACATGCTCACCGAGACGTGGTCGGCACGCCTGATGTCGTATCGCGCCATCTGGCTTGGCTCAAAGGGGCTGAAGAACCGGATGGAGACCTCCCTCGCCAAGGGCTTTGCCACCGAGGCTGCAGTCAGGGTCACCAGCAAGGCGATACAGATACACGGCGCTATGGGTCTGTCTGAAGAGTACCCGGTGGAGCGATACTTCAGGGATGCCCGAATGCTCACCATGCCTGACGGCGCCACCCAGATCATGAAGCTTATCGTCGGCAGGGAGGTACTGGGCGTCCGAGCGTACGTATAGGGGACTTGCGGTCTCCGTCGACGTCCGCTTGTCGGGGCTGGGGCACTGCGGTGTGAACCGCCGGTTCGGCACGCGCACCGCAGCGCTCGCGGTTGTGATGTGCTCGGTGTGCTCCCCCATCTGTAAAGAGGCAGGTCAATGGACAATCGCGTTTTCTCAGGGGCCAGGCCAACTGGAAGGCAGCACATAGGGAACTACCTGGGGGCGATCCAGAACTACGTCAGCCTCCAGGACAACTACGAGTGCATATACTGCGTGGTCGATATCCATGCCCTGACCACTCTGGAAGCCACCAGCAAGCTTCAGGAGAACATCCGTGAGATGATGCTCGATTGGCTGGCTGCTGGACTCGACCCGCAGAGGAGCATTCTCTTCGTCCAGTCGCACGTCCCCGAGGTGATGCAACTGCACACGCTGCTGAGCATGGTGACGCCTCTGGGCTGGCTCACCAGGGTGGCAACCTTCAAGGAGAAGGCGAGAACACAGCCACACAATGTGAACTACGGTCTTGTCGGGTATCCCGTGCTCATGACCGCGGACATCGTCCTCTACAAAGCAGAGGTCGTGCCCGTCGGCGAAGACCAGCTACCGCACCTGGAACTGGCCAGGGAGATCGCGCGCCGCTTCAACTACCTCTTCGGCGACACGTTCCCCGAGCCGCAGGCGAAGCTCACCACCACACCGCTTGTGCTGGGGCTCGACGGCGTGAACAAGATGAGCAAGACGCTGAACAATGAGATTGAACTGGCCGCCACGGAGGAGGAGACGACACAACGGATAATGACCGCCTTCACCGACCCGGCCCGACAGTACCGTAGCGACCCGGGCCATCCGGAGGTGTGCAACGTGTGGCGCCTCCACGCCTACTTCAACCCGGACCTGGTTGATGGGATC
>JAXHUA010000069.1:0-11018 GCA_034189695.1 Chloroflexota bacterium
GCCGCTCCTCGCAATGACAGGTTTGTCGCTATCACTCCTCGCAATGACAGGTGCAGCCTTGTCAGCGCGCGCCACCAGCGCCGCGGCGAGAGCGAAGCAGGGGCTCACCACGAACGGCTGGTTCGTCGCTGTCACTCCTCGCAATGACAGGTGGGTGGCTGTCGCTGCTCGCGACGGCAGATGGCACCGCGGCGAGTACAAAAGAAAGGAGGCGGCCCACGAGGGCCGCCCCCTGCTATGCAGCTTCTTCAGGCTGTCACTCGATCTCCACCAACGCCCTCACCAGGTCGCTCCCGATGCCGAAGTAGTCGGCATATAACCAGGCTTCGGGTTCAAGAAGTCTGGTGCCGTCGGCCCACAGCGAGCCGAAGTACTCGTAGTACTCCCAGAACTTGTCGATGACCGTCACGCGGATGTACACGTACTCCCCGTCAAGGTCGCACGACAGCAGGCAGTCCTCCACCAGCCACTCGTACCTCCCCTCAACGGCGTTGTAGCTCCACGTGAACGTATCGCTGAGCATCTCCCAGGTGGTCTCACCCTCGACCAGGTAGTCAGCCCGAAGCCCCGCGAAGTCCGTGGCGCCACCCGCCTCGATCACCCGGATGTCGAACGTCTCGCCACACTCGACAGCCCCGTAGTCGGGAGTGGCGTCGTTGTACCCGGCGAACTCGAACTGCGTGATGTACGGCGCCGGCCGCCGCCAGTTCACGTACAGGTTGATCCAATCGGAGTACCCGTACCGCCCGTGCGCGTCCGTCATGTTCGCCCGGATCAGATAGCACTCGTCCGGCACGCTCGCGCTGTCCCACTCGTACACCCAGTCGTTGTAGTCCCATTCGTCGGCCGAACCTATCTCCACCCACGTGCTGTTCCCGTCGTCCGCCAGGCAGTTCTGGTTGAAGTCGTGCCACACCTCGAACACGCACGACGCGATGTCCGCCCCCTCGTCCAGCCCGCCGTCGAATGCCTCCAGATACACCGGGTCAAGCCAGTAATCGGTGTAGTCCGACACCCAGTTGTACCAGCAGGGATAGCCGTCGTTCGGGTGGTCGATCACCGGCTCGGGGTCGTTGTTCGACACCGCGATGCACATCGTGTCCTCACCAACTCCCCCATGCACGTCGCTGATAATCGCCTTCAGTATCCAGCAGCAGTCGTGCAACTCAAGCCCTATCGTGTCCAGATACGCCGTGAACGTGCAGTTCCCGTTGCACACCGCCTCGTTCACCGTGGCGAACTTCACCCACTGCTTGCCGTCGTTCGCCACGCAGTCACCGTTCTCGTCGTCGTAGTAGTAGAACTCCGCGCACCCCAGGTCCTGCGCCACACTCGTCTCCTCCACCACCACACTCACGTTCCCGCCTATGATGCAGTCGTTGCACTCCGTCACGTTACCCGAGTCGCACGGCGCCACGATGTGCGCCACCGGGTCACTGTTGTTCACCCCTACGCACGCATACCCGGTCCCCGTACGGCCGTGCATGTCAGTGATTTCCACTTTCAGATGGTGGCAGCAGTCCTCCAGCCCCGTCGTGTTCCACGACACTGTCCAGTACTTGCCTTCACCACCGTCGTGCTGCGTCACCGGCCCCGCTATCGCCGTCCAGTCCGTGCAGTCACAATCACCGTCAACGCCATCGTAGCAGTAGTAGAAGTCCACGCTGCAGTTGCCCGTCGCGTTGTTCACGATGTCGATGTCCGCACCACCGTCAAACCCAAAGTCCTCCGCCGTCAGCGTCACCACACCGCTCACCGCATCGTTCTCGAAACACCCATCCGCCGGGTCCACTATCTCAGGCTCCGGATAGTGGTTCGACACCTCGATGCACGCAATGTCATAGTCCCCCAGATCATGCACATCGAATACCACCGCCGCGACAACGTAGCAGCAGTCCGGCAGCTCGGACGTGTCCCACTCGATGCTCATCCCGTCTCCGGGCTCCCAGTCCTCCCCAATGTACACCCACTCCTCGCTTTCAGGGCCGGGGTCGGTGCAGTTCTCGTAGCTGGTGCAGTTCCCATCGTACCAGTAGAAGAACTTCGCACCGGCTATGTCACCGGCGCCGAGGCCGTCAATCACCGTGATGGTCACGTCCCCACTATAGGTACCACCCGTCGCCGGGCTGGTTATCTCCGCCACCGGCGGTTCGTTGGCTATCCCGATGCATACCGTCCCGTTCCCCACCAGCCCGTGGCAGTCCTCCATCTCCGCTTTCACTACGTGGTAGCAGTCCTCAATACCGCTCGTATCCCACTCTATGCTCCAGTGCCCGTTCACGTCAGGCTCGCACGCCGGCCCTATCGGCACCCACGTCCCATCACATCCCGGCCCGCACGGACACTCATCATACGAATAGTCACAGTACGAGAACGATACGCACCCCGTGATGTCCGCCCCAGCCTCAAAGCTGTCGTCACGCACCTCCAGCGTCACGTTCCCGCTCACATTCTCACAGTCATCAGGCTGCACAAACACCGGCGCCGGCGCATGATTGCTCAGCGCCACGCAGTACTCATCGCTCGTACCAGCCAGCCCGTGCTTGTCCGTCATCTCCACCCGCACACGGTAGCAGCAGTCCGAAAACACGGTCGTGTCCCAGTCCAGCGTCCACCATCTCCCGCACTCGTCGTGCTGCACCACCGTCCCCGGTATCGTCATCCACCCGGTATCACAGTCGCAGTCCTGCCCGCCGTAGCAGTACATGAACTCCACGCTGCTCGACCCCTCCCCCAAATCGATGTCCATGCCCTGGTCCGTCGCGTTCCGCTCCTCCGCCGTCAGCGTCACCACACCGCTCAGGATGGTGTTGTCACAGTCGGTGAACTCGTCCCACCCCACTATCGCCGGCTCAGGGTTGTTCTTCGACAGCTCCACGCTCCGGTACGCATACCCGGTAAGCCCGCCGCTGTCCTCCATGTACACCCTCATGATGTAGCAGCAGTCCGGCAGGTCCGATACGTCCCACTCTATGCTGCACCCCGGCGGCGGCGTCGGGCTCCCAAGCACCGTCCCCGCAACAACCTCCTGCATCTCCGTCCAGCTGCTGCCGTCATTCGCCAGACCATCGCAGTTCACATCATAGTAGTACTGGAACTGGCAGGCTATGATGTCGTCCTCGCCGCTGTCGTCCACCGCCGCCACCGTCACCGAGTCTCCAGTGATACTCGCTCCTTCATCAGGCGAGATGAATCTCGGCTGGGGCGGCTCATTCGGGGGCTCCAGATACAGCGCCTCCACCGCGTCCACGTACACCCGCGACGGCGCCGGCAGCACCCTCACGTACTGCGTCGACGCCAGCCCCCCAAGGTCAAAGCTGCTCGTTCCCCATCCAGTCCCCAGGTAGTGCCAGCTTGAACCCCACGCGTACACATCGTACTTGCTCGTCCCCTTCCCGTACACCTTCACGTCAGCACCCGGCCCGTTGTACGCTATCTCAGCAGCCCCCAGGTCCAGGTCAAGGTACCCGTTGTACTCCAGCCGCGCGTAGCTCGAGTCAGGCGCACCCACCGCCAACCCCGGGTCCTTCACCCGGTACGAGTCCCATACCGCATTGGCCCACGGGTCGCCGATACCCGTCACTATCGTCGGCCCCACCAATAGCGCGGCGACCGCGGCAACCATCACAAGCACTATGGTCACCATAGCCGGTCGGTAAAGCCTGGGATACCTCTTTCTCACTCTGCTCATAGCTCACCTTCCTTTGGGCTTCTATCGCTACCTGGTGTTATCTATCGCCAAAAATATTTGCTGGCTGCCGCCTTCGCAGCTCCCCTACACGCGAGTATCATTCATAGCACTTTCCGAGATTTATACTACATACCACTAGATTTGTCAATATAATTGACCGAGCAGTCGACAAGCCAGTTTGAATTCACGTCGCCTCAGCAACAAGCTCCGGCGCGAACTGGAGCGCCTCCACGAGCGCCCGCGCCTTGTCCAGTGTCTCCACGAACTCCGCCTCAGGGTCAGAGTCGTAGACAATGCCACCGCCCACCTGGAAATAGGCATGGCCGTCCTTGATGATGAAGGTTCGAATGACGATGTTCACGTCCATACCCCCGTCGAAGCTCAGATAGCCGATGGCGCCGGTGTACACGCTCCTCCGCGTCGGCTCCAGTTCATCGATGATCTCCATTGAGCGCACCTTGGGTGCGCCCGTGATAGAGCCTCCGGGGAAGGTCGCCCTGAGCAGGTCGGTGCGGTCCCTGTCGGGGCGCAGCCGGCCCTCCACGTTGGACGTCAGGTGGAACACGGTGGGGTACGTCTCCAGGGTCCACAGCTCGGTCACCCGCACCGTTCCGTAGCGGCAGACCCTCCCCAGGTCGTTCCGCTCCAGGTCCACAATCATGACGTTCTCGGCGCGGTCCTTCACGCTGTCCAGCAGCTCACGAGCCAGCTCGGCATCCTCGCCGGGCGTCCGTCCTCTCGGCCTGGTCCCCTTGATAGGGCGCGTCTCTACCAGGTCGCCCTGCACGCGGAGGAAACGCTCCGGGGACGAGCTGGCGACGGCCACGTCGCCGAAGTCGAAGTAAGCGGCGAAGGGGGCAGGGTTGATTTCGCGGAGCCTGCGGTACAGCTCGTAGGGAGAGATCGGCAGGTCGGCGTCGAACCGCTGCGACAGGTTCACCTGGAAGATATCGCCGGCGCAGATGTACTCCCTGGCCGCAGCCACCGCCTGCACGTACTCCTCGTGGGTGAAGTTGCACCGGAGCTGCATCGACCTGTCCCCGCCCGGCGAAACACCGGGGACCGGCCTCTCGGCCAGGGCCTCCTTCATTTCGGCCAGGCGCTCGCCGGCCCTCAGCCTCCGTCGGGGTTCATCCGTTTCGGGGAACCCGGTGGACACCACGAAGGCCCTTTCCTCCAGATGGTCGAAGGCAATCAGGGCATCGTAGAAAGCCAGATAGCACTCCGGCAACTGAAGGTCATCAACGGTGGTCGCCGGCAACCGCTCGATGAAGTGGCACAGGTCATAGGCGAAATAACCCACCGCTCCGCCGACGAAGGGGACGGGGGACGGCTTTGGCTCCAGCGCGTACCTCCCGAGAAACCGGCCAACGATATCGAACGGGTTGCCTCTCACCACCAGCTCGCGGCCGCCGCTCAGGATCGTCACTTCTTCGCCACGGCTCTTCACGATCAGGAAGGGATCGCTCCCGACGAAGGAGTAGCGGCCCAGCTTCTGCGGGTCCATGCCGCTGTCAAGGAAGAATGGAAATGGGCGGTCCCGCAGCAGGTCGAATGCTTCCGCAGCGGTGAGCGATGTCGTCACCTCTTCGATAAGTCCGCTGCGCCACCCATGGCTTTCGCCCGACATCATGCCTCCAACTTGTAAACAGCAACGCCGGCCCTGGTTGTCCGCGTCTTAGTGACGACACGGCCGGCCATCGTCGCGCCGTCAGCGCTATGGGATGAGGGCAACTACGGTGAGCAGCCACGCCACCCCGGCGCCTATCAGCGACACAAGCAGCCCGTAGCCGACCTCGAGCAGCGTCCACGTCTCACCCAGGTACGCGGTCACGTGGGTCGGGGCGTAGATGACGCCGGCGTAAACGCCGCCGGCTACCAGCGCCGCCGCCACGGCCCCGGTCAGCACCACTCCCTTGACCGACTCCAGCCCGGGGAACAGCGCCGCCGCCAGCCCGAAGAGGACGGCCACCGCCACCCCGCAGGGAACGATCAACGACACAACGCGACCATAGTGGCTGTATACCTGCCACCCGGAGACATGCGCTGAGGCAGCCGCGCCGCCTGACGCGTCAATCCAGGGCAGAAAGAAACCTACAATGGCTGTGACCCCGGAGAGCACAACCAGGGCCATAAGCACCCTTCTCACCATCGGCACTGTTGCCGTCCTCCTTTCACTGTATCGGGGCAGGCGATTGCACAAGTCACAACCCTCCCCACGAGTCAAGAACTCACTCCCACAGGTCCGCCTCCACCTCCCCGGTCTTCTTCCGCTCCAGCGCCTCCCGGAAGCCGAACTCGCGGTACGATTCCCGCGAGCCGTACTCCCTCGTCCGCACCACCACCGGCATGGGCACAGCGTGCCCGAATATGAGCGCCTGCTGCTTGCTGTCCAGCCTGGCGAGCACCGACCTGAGCTCGCTCTTGCCCGAAACCCCGGTGAGGACGCTCTCGATGTCCCGCTCGTCGTCGAGAAGACAGGTTATCTTGGTGCCAAGCTGGCTCATCACCTCATCGTCAATCCCGCTGGGGCGCTGGTCGATGACCATGAGCGTCACCCTGTACTTGCGCATCTCCCGGGCGATGGTGCCGAATATGGTCTGCCCGGAGATGTCCGGGCTGAGGAACTTATGCGCCTCCTCGATGGTGATGACCAGCGGCTCCGGCTTGGCGCCCTCGCCGCCCACCGCACTCTCCACCCGCTCGCGATAGCGCTCGTGGATGCGGCGCGTCAGGAGGTTGGACACCAGAATGTACGCCGCGACGGCATCGCCGTAGCGTCCGAACTCGAGGACTACGCTGACCCCGCGGTCGAGGTGCTCCAGGACCCGCTGGAGAGCGTTCTCTCTGGCGTGCGGTACGAGAAAGCGCAGTCGCCGCAGCATCTCCAGACGGCGGCGCAGCGCCGCCAGGGTAGCCTCGTGCTCGCCCAGGCCCTGCGCCAGCTCGCTCAGCTCCTCCCGGCCTTCGACGGCAAGGAAGCTCTCCAGCCACCTGCGCTCGCCGAACCTCCGCGCCAGGCGGTACGTCGCCTGGACCGCGGCGTCGGTAAGGCCCATCGTCTCACGAAGCATGGCCACGTCCTCCGGCTCGACCTCGTCATAGCCGATCTCCACCACGAAGTCGGTGGAGACACCCCGCTTCCTGGCGTTCTCCTCGTCGAGGGTGAAGACGGCGACCTTCGAGGGAAAGAGCTGCTTAAGCGCCTTGACCTCGATACCAGCCTCGCTGGTCCCCTTCCAGCCGTACTCGTTGTGCATGTCGAATACCAGGTTCACCGCCGCGTTCTCCTGTATGATGCCGATGAGAAGGAGCCGGGCGAGGAAGGTCTTGCCAGTGCCGCTCTTGCCGAACACGCCGCTGGAGCGCGCCGCAAGCTCCGCCGGGCTGAGACGCACCCTGGTCTCCATATCGAGCGGCGTACCGATGTAGAACTGCTTCTCGTCCACCTGGCCGAACACCCGCTCCACGTCCGGCTCGCCAGCCTCGCGCACCACCGAGAAATGGGCCGGTACGGTCTTCACCGGCTGCGGCCCCTCGAGCAGGCTGGAGGCGTCGCCCCCTATGGTGAGCACCGGGAGCACGTGCAGCCGGCCGAACGTGCTCGTGCCGGACAGGACCTCGACCATGAAGGGATCGGACAGGTCGGGCGGGTTCGCCATGAGCCTCGGGTCCGCCGCATCCAGGGCGACATCGGTCACCATGCCGAAGAAGCGTCGCTTCTCCCCCTCAATGGTGACGTAGCGGCCCACCGCCATGTCCTCAACGGACACATCGCTGTCGAGCCGCGCCTCCACCCCCTTCGTCAGCGAGCCGGCCACAACGACGCCAAGCCTTCTCTCGCCCGGCGCCTGCGAGTTCTCCACCATCACGCCCTCAACCTCCGAAGGAGTGCGTTGAGCCTCTGAGTCTCGGCGCCAAGCAGTGTCGCCAGCTCCTTGCCGGCGCGTACGAGAAAGGCGCGGCGGTCCTCGTGCGCCGCCGCCGCATGGCGCAACGTTGCGGCAACCAGCTCCCCGACCGGAGCCGGGGCATCGACCAGAATGCTGAGGAAGTCCAGTGACCGCGTGAACTGGGCCACCTCCTCACCATCGCAGATGAATGCGAAGCTGTGAATACGGGCGGGACGCGGGGGCAGGCAATGCCGGGGCGCATCGTTGTCGCGATAGCCCAGCACCAGCGCAGTGAAATCAGTGCGCAGCAGCTTTGCCAGTTGAGGGCTCGACCGGTACACGTCGGCCTCCGTCGCTTCCAGGCTGCCGCGCGCTATGGGGCGCCGCCCCGGCTCGATGCTGGTGGTCGCTGCGCTCGATACAACACCATATATGTCCACTTCGCCGTCAGTGGTCCTGACCAGGCTGCCGAATGGCGGCGGCTGGTGCAGCTCGTAGCACTGCGCCACGAACTCTGTGGTGCTGGCCTCTACCACTTCACCGACTCTGTCCGTCACTACGCTTCCTCCAACGCGGCGACCTCCCGATCCTGGCGGCCGGTCCTCTTATGCCCCGCCATCCGGCGGCCGTGCTCAACCACGCCCATCTCTCAGTTTCCTGGTGTACTCCCTGAGCACGCCCACGACACTGTGGTCAGCTTCCGAGGCCGGGGCCCGGTCCGTCCTCTCGCTGTCCGGGACCAGCCCGAGCTTCCGCTGGACACCTTCGTAGACCTCCTTCACCACCGGATCGTTCACGTATACGCGCAGCATGTCCAGCGCCTGAGGGTAGTTGCCCGCTTCATCGAAGCTTTTCGCCAGCCAGCGACCCATGTGCGGCGTCAGCCTGCCGGTCTGGCGCAACCGTTCGTAGAGCACGTCGATGGCCTTGCGCGGCTCGCCCGTCTCGCAGTAAAGCGCCGCCATCAGCTCAATGCCGCGGGCCAGGCTGGTCACCGACTCCCGCAGGACCTGCAAAGCCTCACCGGGCCTGCCGCTCCCACGGTACGCAGCAGCCAGTGCGACCGCCAGCGCTTCCCTCCTGTCCGGCGGAACGGAATCGCGGTCCACCCGCTCGACGAAGCCCTCGATCTCGCCAGCCATCTGCTCGGGCTGCTCCAGGCAGGCACACAGCTCGAGGAGGAGGTCAGCATCCACGGGACTCGCTTCGCAGGCCAGCCGGGCCAGTCTCGACGCCAGCTCTCTGTACCCCGCCTCTCTCAACGCGGCGATGCCATTGGCGACAATGAGGTGGCGCGAGGTCTCGCCCACGTGCTTCAGGGCCTTCGCCGCCTGAGCCCTGACCTTCTCGTCGGCCACAGCGGTCAGCATCCGCTCGAACCCCGCCCTTTCCGGTTCGCCGTTCATAACATACCTGCCAGACGGATACGCTCGCCGACCGCCAGGCGCTCAACAGAGACAGTCAAATGAGGCTCGAAAGGTCGTCCTCCGCTTTCTTTCTCTCGTAGTCGTCCGGCTGCGGGTGCTCGAAGGAAAGCCGGGGGATCTTCTGTCCACCCGGCTCCACCGGGAAGCCCAGTTCAGCCCTGGCCTTGTCGAAGATAGGCTGCACCGCGGCGTCCTCCTGGAACTGCGCCAGCTTGTCGAACGCCTGCTTGTAGTCGCCCAGGGCGTCGAACCCGCTCGCCATGCAGGACACCATTTCTGGGGTCAGCTTGCCGACATACTTGAGCCTCTCGTACAGCAGGTCGACAGCTTTCTGGGGCTCTCCCATCTCCAGGTACTGCCCGGCCAGCAACTCCACGGCGCGGGCAAGCTCGCTGTTCAGCTCTTCGAGCAACTGCACGCTGTCCGATTTCCTGCCGGCGTCCCGGTACGCCTCCGCCAGGGCCACCGTGACCTTCTGGCGCTCGTCCAGGGGCAGCGAGTCCAGGCCGACCCGCTCACGGTACTTCTCAATCTCGTTCACGGTCTCCTGGGGCTCTCCCATGGAGCCGCAAACCTCAAGCAGGAGGAATGGGTCTTCCGGGCTCTCTTCGTGGGCCAGCCGTGCCAGCTTCAATGCCAGGTCGTCATGACCGCTCTCACGCGCTTTCGCCACGCCATTGGCGACGATGAGGCGCCGAGAAGCGTCACCTACGTACTTCAGTGCCTTGGCCACATGGCTTCTCGCTCGCTCATCGGCGACGGACCCAATCATGCCTTCGATTTCCGATTTCAACTCTTCATCCATACCAAACCCCTTTCAAGAAGCTATGTCACCCGCGGGACGCCAGCCCACGTGACGCGCGCCAGGCAGACCCCCGGGTCTCACGCCCATCTCAGTCTCTTGCTCTGCTGCTTGCCGGAGCCCGTGATGTCCATTCTATCTCTGGCCAGAGACATCTCTATCAGCTCCCAGAAACGCTCCCTGTCTATCGCTGTCACAACGGCCTTCTCGTGCGCCTCCATCAGCGCCACCGGGTAACCATGACCGCGGCGGCACTGGTCCAACACAAGGGCATGGACCTGACCTACCAGTTCCTCGTCCGCCGCGACCCAGTTCGGGACCTCCAGCCTGGCAACCTCCTCATCCAGCTTGAGATAGAAGAAGTGGATCTGGTGCTCGCCGTAGTGCTTGTGCACAAAGGGGGAGCCGGTAAGGAAGAGCGGCGACCTCTCGCCCTCCTCCAGAAGCGCTCCAAAGAGGTCCCGGTCCCGCACGCCAGCCACGGCGTCACACGCCCGGGAGCGTTCCTCGGAGCACTGGCGGTCGCAGTCGACCGGGTCGTGAGGACACAGCGCCACCCGCAGTGCATTCACCACATCCGTGCTACGAGGGTAGCTGATATAGCTGGTAAGGGCAAGACGCCTCTCCTTCATCGCGTCCAGGGCCGCCAGGAATCCATTTCCCAGAAGCTCGTCGGCAACGAACTCGCGAAAGGCCTGGACGCCCCAGAGGATGAGGGAGCCGTCCACCAGCGCTACCATTGCTCTCGCGCGCGGCAGCCCCTGCGCCAGCCTCGCCAGCGCCTTCAACTCCTCCACACCCCGCCTGAGCCCCAGCAGCGCCCCCTCAACAAGCTCCTCCCGCCCCGCGGGGCCGGCAACCACCAGATCGTCCCCGAAGAGGAGCGATGCCCGGCTCTCAAGAGACGCATCGGGGTTCTCTCCGTACTGCAGGAATACACTGCCGATGTTGACCAGGGAGCATTTCACCGAGCTGTGCCGGTCAACGTCGATGTGGGAGCCATCGGTGGCCAGCACCGCGAAATCAGCGGGGCAGGCGGGCGCCCGGTGGCGCTGCACGAGCCCGCTCGTCAGACCGGCGACAAGCCAGGTCGTGGTACTTGCGTCGATCTTCTCCTTCAGAGAGCCGGCGTCGACAGACTCGAGGAGACGCAAGGCGCCGGTGATTCGCTCTGCCCTGGACTTCTCCTCGGCCCTGAGCCTCGC
>JAXHUA010000007.1:0-21931 GCA_034189695.1 Chloroflexota bacterium
CCTCTCCTTCATCACCTCGGTATACTCTGTCAAGCTCGCTCTACTCATGCCTCTCATTGGGTAACACCTTTTTTGAGGCAACGATACCCCACTCGGTAACATTTATTATGAGGCAATTCGCACCATTGACAGCGAAGCCCTGTCGAGGTAGAATATATGCGTAGGTGCGCATATGCATTCAACGTCGGACATGCGGGAGTACGTGAAGGCGTTCAAGGCCCTGTCGGACGAGACCAGGCTGAGGATCATGAACCTCCTCCTGGAGCGCGAGTGCTGCGTGTGCGAGGTGATGCAGGCCCTCGACATCTCACAGACGAGGGCGTCGCGCAACCTGACCGCGCTCTACGATGCCGGCTTTCTCCGACTGCGCAAGGACGGCTTGTGGTCGTTCTACTCCCTGGACCGCGACCGCATGCGGGGGTACATGAGCGACCTGGTCGACGCGGTGCGGGGGGCGCTGGCGGGGAACGAAGAGGCCGCCCGCGACCTGGAGCGACTCAGCCGGGCGGAACGCGTCGGGCCGAGGTGCGCTGAGAAGCGGCGGAGATAGCGATCTCTTTTTTTTCGGCGCATGTATGCGTAGGTGCGCAGCTAGGCAAACAGACCCATGGATATCTTCATAAGCCTTCTCCACGGCGGTGTGGACGCGCTGGCAGAGTACCTGTCGGCGCACGTCCTCACCTGCCTGGTGCCGGCCTTCTTCATCGCCGGCGCCATCGCCGCCCTCGTCTCCCAGGGCGCCATCATCAGGTACTTCGGGCCACAGGCGAAGAAGCTGGTGTCCTACGGAGTGGCATCGGTCTCGGGCACGGTGCTGGCGGTGTGCTCGTGCACCGCGCTGCCGCTGTTCGGGGGGATCTACAAGCGGGGGGCGGGCCTGGGACCGGCCATCGCCTTCCTCTTCTCGGCGCCGGCGATCAACGTGCTGGCCATCGTGTATTCCGCCCGCCTGCTGGGGTATGACATAGGCGTGGCGCGGGCTGTCGGCGCGGTCGCCTTCTCCGTCGTGATCGGGCTGGCGATGGCCTTCATCTATCGCCGGGAGGAATCGCTCAAAGACGCGCGGGCGTTCGCCATGCTGGCGTCGAACCCCGACGAGAAGGCCTGGTGGCAGCAACTCGTGTTCTTCGGCGCGCTGGTGGGCGTCCTCGTCGCCGCCTCAGCGGGGCAGTGGATCGCCACCGGCGTCCTGCTCGCCGTGGTGGTCGTCCTGGTATGGCGCTGGCTCAACCGAGGCGAGCTGGTGGCGTGGATGAAGGAGACGCTCCGCTTCGTCAGGCTGATAGTGCCGTGGCTGCTGGTGGGCGTGTTCGCCGCCGGCATCATACGGGCCGGCGTCCCGCAGTCGGTCATCGTCTCGGTGGTGGGCGGCAACAGCGTGCTGGCCAACCTGGCCGCCTCGGTTGTCGGCTCGGTGATGTACTTCGCCACCCTCACCGAGGTGCCCATCGTCAGGGCGTTCATGGACCTGGGCATGGGCAAGGGCCCGGCGCTGGCGCTGCTCCTGGCGGGGCCGGCGCTGTCGCTGCCGAACATGCTGGTCATCCGCAGCATCATGGGGACGAGAAAGACGCTGGTCTACATCGGCCTGGTGGTGGTCATGGCGACCATCACCGGCCTCATCTTCGGAAGCATAGCGCAATAGACACGCAGGGAGGGAGATATGAACATCAAGGTACTCGGACCGGGATGCGCCCGGTGCGACCAGCTCAAGAAGGTCACCAGGGAGGTGGTCAGGGAGCTGGGCATAGACGCCACGGTGGAAGAGGTGAAGGACATCAAGCAGATCATGGAGTACCCCATCCTCACCACTCCGGGCCTCGTGGTGAACGAGGAGCTGGTCTGCTCCGGCAACGTGCCGACCAAGGCGGAGGTCACGCGGCTCATCACCACCGCCCTGAGCAAAGAGGACGGTTGAGGCGGCCGCCCGGCCAAAGGAGGAGACAATGAGTTCACACAGAAAGGCGGCCGGCTTTGCCCTCGTGGCGGCGGCGCTGCTGGCCGCTCTGATTCCGTGCGCGTGCGGAGGCTCTCCCGACGGCAACCCCACCACCCCAACCGCGACCGCGACCCCGACCCCGTCGCCGGCCGCCACGGCGGCGCTGGACAACGGCGTCGAGGTCGTGTACTTCCACCGCGCCCAGAGATGCACGACCTGCATGCACGCCGAGAGCGTGGTCACCTACACCGTGGAGACCTATTTCAGCGACGAGGTAGCAAGCGGCAGCCTGGTGTACATGGTGCTGAACGTGAACGACCCGGTCAACTCCGCAATGAGCGAGAAGTTCGGCGCATACGGGTCGTCCCTTTTCCTCAACGACGTCGAGGGCGGCGTGGAGGAAATCGAGTACGTGAACGAGATCTGGTTCCTGCTGGACGATGAGGAGGCCGCCATCGCCATGGTCAAAGACGTGATAGAGGAGCACCTAGGGGACTAGCCCATGGGGTTTGGTGAGTTCGTGCTGCGACTCGCCGAGAGCGGGAGTTTTCCGGTCGTGTCCGCCTTCCTCATCGGGCTGCTGGCCGCCATCAGCCCGTGCCCGCTGGCGACCAACATCACCGCGATGGCGTACATCAGCCGCACCATCACCAATCGCAGACAGGTGGCTGCC
The DNA here is from genome assembly GCA_034189695.1 of Chloroflexota bacterium. GTDB lineage: Bacteria > Chloroflexota > Dehalococcoidia > E44-bin15 > E44-bin15 > JAXHUA01. The sequence goes on from JAXHUA010000007.1 coordinate 2,613, forward strand.
TCCGGGGCGCTGTACACCCTGGGGCGCATGACGTCCTATTTCACCATCGGGGCGCTGGTCATGCTCGCCGGTCTGGCCATTCCACGCATCTCCCTGCTGCTACAGAGCGCCGGTGAGCGGTTGCTCGGGCCATTGCTCATCGTCGTGGGAATCATCATGCTCGACGTCATCAGGCTGCCCTTCTTTCGCGGAACCTCAAGGCTCACCTCGCTGGGAGAGGGATTCGCCAGGTGGGGCAGCGGTGGAGCGTTCCTCCTGGGAGTGGTGTTCGCCCTGGCGTTCTGCCCCTATACCGCGGTTATGTTCTTCGGCATCCTCATTCCGCTAGCGCTCGTCTCAACGGGGGGCATCGCGCTGCCGGCGGTGTTCGCCATCGGCACCGGCCTTCCGGTCCTGGTGTTCGCGGTGGTCCTCGCGGCAGGCGTGGCCCGCGTCGCCGGGCTGCTCGACAGAGTGACAGCGGCGGAGAAGGTCATACGCCGAATAGCAGCGCTGGTGTTCATCGCCGTGGGGATATACTACGTGGTATTGTGGATCCGGGCCTAGACGAAAACAGCCTTCGCAAGGGGGTCCGCAACGGCTGACAGAATCAAGAAAGAGGCCGGCACTGCGCTCAAAGCGGGGGCGAGGCGCCTCGGGAGGCAGCTTCTGCATCCCTATGTGACGCTCGGCGCGCGCGCCCTTGTCGGCGGGACGTTCATCTTCGCCGGCGCCGCCAAGCTGCCCTACCCCGAGACCCTGATATGGGAGATAAACCAGTACCACATCCTGCCGCCGGCGCTGGCCACGGCGTACGGGTACGTGCTGCCGCCGCTCGAGATCGCGCTCGGCGTGTTCCTGGTGGCGGGCCTGTTCCTCAGGAGCAGCGGCTTCCTGACCGGGCTGCTGGCGCTCAGCTTCACCATTGCCAAGGTCTACGCCCTGGCCCGGGGACTCGACGTCAAGATATGCGGTTGCCTCGGCCCGGCGATCCCCCTGCTCGCGGCGCAGAGCCTGGTCATAGATTTCGTGCTCATCGCCCTCGCGCTCCAGATAGTCCTCCACCGGGGTGAGTTCCTGTCACTGGGGGGCTGGCTGCAAAGGAGGGCGAGAGCCGGGAAGGGAGAGACAGGGAGGAAGGATGGCTAGCAGGGAAGGGCGGCCCGGGGTCTGGAAAGGCACCTGTTCACACACCGTCCGTCAACGGCAGGGGGCGCCCGTTGCCGCAGGCGTCGGGGAGCCTGGCCCGACTCCGTGGTCTCCACATCTCCAGCGCCATGGCCGTCCAAGCGTCCGTGACGCGTCCGCCAACATGCGCACGCCCCGGTCGAGCTTGTGACGCCGTCAGCAGGGCTGTGACTTGACACGTGCGTTCACTCGTTCTATGTTCTACGCATACTTGCCAAGGGGAGGTTCACGTGACCGCCGAACCCGAGAGTAGCCGATTGCCGCCGGCAGACCTGGACCGGCTGTCGAAGGCAGCCCTGGTCGAGCTGGTGAAGCTCTACTCCAAACTGTTCCTGGCCATGGACGGCTTCTGGTACCTGGCCATCAAGGAGATGATGAACGAGGACACGGCGACCGAGGTCGACCTGTGGGTGTGGGACAAGTACGCCCGCTACGAGGCCAAACGGCTTCCGCCGCTGGTCGGGGCCGAAGGCGACGACCTGGCGCGCTTCGCCACGGCGTTCGGCTACTCACCGTGGTTCTCCAACCTCAACCACGAGTTCACCCGCGAAGGAAACGGCGCGCTGACCCTTACCGTCCACGACTGCCCCTCGCTCGACGGCATGAAGCGCGAGGGCCTGGGACGTGAGAAGACCTTCTGCCACCAGGTGGAGCAGAAGCTCCTCGAGATGGTATCGCGGGCCTTCAACCCAAACGTGGAGGTCACGCCGGTCGAGTTGCCCCTCAAGCCAACCGAGGACAGCTTCTGCTGCCGCTGGCGGTTCGCAGTGAGACCGTGAAGTGAAAGGAAGACGATGGCTGGAGGATACGTAGGCAAGGTTCTGTTCGTAGACCTTTCACGAGGCGAACTGGAGGAGGAGGCGCCGCCCGAATCGCTCTACCGCGATTTCCTCGGCGGCTACGGGCTTGGCGCCCGGCTGCTGTTCGACCGGCAGAAGGGCGGAACAGACCCGCTGGGGCCCGAGGCCCATCTGGGCTTCGTGACCGGCGTGCTGACCGGCACGCCGGCGCTGTTCGGCAGCCGCTATGCGGTGGTGGCCAAATCACCGCTCACCTCTACCTGGGGCGACGCCAACTCCGGCGGCGATTTCGGCCCTCACGTGAAATTCAGCGGCTATGATGCCGTGTTCTTCACCGGCGTCTCGCCGGAGCCGGTCTACCTGTTCATCGAAGACGGCCGGGCGGAGCTGCGGCAGGCCGCCGGCCTGTGGGGCATGGCGGTGTATGAGGCCGAGGCGGCGCTCAAGGCGGAGCACGGCCCGGAGGTGAGGACCGCTTCCATCGGACCGGCGGGGGAGAAGCTGTCGCTCATATCCTGCGTGATGAACAACTCCGCACGCGCCGCGGGTCGCTCCGGCCTGGGTGCGGTGATGGGGGCCAAGCGCCTCAAGGCCGTCGTGGTGAAAGGGACCGGAGAGGTACCCGTGGCCGACAGAGCGGGACTCCAGGAGGCGCGGAGAAGACAGCAGCGCCAGCTGGGCGGCCCGGTGGAGACCTTCCGCGAGTATGGCACCTGCGGAGCCACCGAAGCCCTGACCAGGATCGGGGACACGCCGGTGAAGAACTGGGCCGGCGCGGGAGAGCTGGATTTCGACAACGCCTCCGCCATCAGCGGCGACAGCGTTATCGCGCACCAGCAGAAGCGGTACGGCTGCTGGCGGTGCCCCATCGCCTGCGGCGGGGTGCTGAAGGCGGGCCAGGGCAGTTACAGCTACCGCGCCGGGGTGCACAAGCCGGAGTATGAAACGCTGGGGGCCTTCGGCGTGATGTGCCTCAACGATAACCTGGAGTCGATCATCAAGGCGAACGAGATATGCAATGACTGCGGGCTGGACACCATTTCCGCCGGCGGCACCATCGCCTTCGCCATCGAGTGCTTCGAGAACGGCCTCATAACCACCAGGGACACCGATGGCATAGAGCTGAGGTGGGGGAACCACGAGGCCATCGTGGCCATGACCGACAGGATGGCGCGGCGGGAGGGCTTCGGGGACGTCCTCGCCGACGGCGTCAGGGCGGCCGCGGAGAAGATCGGCAAGGGCGCCGAGGAGTTCGCCATGCACATCCACGGTCAGGAGATGCCGATGCACGACCCCAAGCGCAGCCTGAGCTACGCCACGTCGTACGTGTTCGACGCAACACCCGCCCGCCACACCCAGGGCAGCTACGGCTACCGGCCGGCGAGCGGCCTGGAGCTACCGTCGTTCGACCGCAAGTCCCAGGCCGGGCGCGGCGAGGCGACCAAGATGGGCAGCGACCTGGTACACGTGGTCAACGCGGCGGGCCTGTGCAGCTTCGGCTACATGTGCATGGACGCCAGCGCCGTGCCCGACTTCCTCACCCTGGCCACAGGCTGGGACTGCGACCTGGAGAACATCCTCAGGACGGGGGAGAGGATCGCCAACATGCGCCAGGCGTTCAACGTCCGCGAAGGGCTGAAGCCCGGCGACTTCAGGGCGCCCAACAGGGTGCTGGGGCGCCCGCCCTTCGACCGGGGGCCCAACACCGGCAGGAGCGTTGAGATCGAGACCCTGGGCCGGGACTACATGACGGCCATGGACTGGGACTTCGCCAGCGGCAAGCCGAGCCGCAGCAAGCTGGAGGAGCTTGGCCTTCACGACGTGGCCGACGTGCTGTGGCCATAGCGAGGAGGTCTATCGCCAACCAGCATTTTGGGCGCCCTGACGGGCAGCGGCGATTGCGTGCCGTCGGGGCGATGGCTCATCTGAGGACCGGCCCAACTGATGTCTGAGGAGGTGTGAGATGAAGATCGTCGAGGTCGATGCCTACCTGTGCCACTACCCGCTTCCCGATACCTTCAAGCCTACCTGGATACCCGGCTACCCGCAGACGAGGAACTCCTGCCTCATCATGGTCGCCCGTACCGACGAGGGGATCGAGGGTTACTGTGCCTCGGTGGGCTTCCTGGATGAGACCAGGGGGCTGGTGTCCCTCATTCGCCCCTTCCTGCTGAACCGCGACCCGTTCCAGGTCGAGGACACGCTGCGGCTGCTCCGCAGCACGCACTTCCTCGGCTACAAGGGCTGGTTCATGGAGGTCGCGCTGTGGGACATCATCGGCAAGGTTACCGGCCAGCCCATCTACCGCCTGCTGGGCGGCGGCCCGCGGCGGATACCGGCGTACGCCAGCACCGGTGAGCTCCACGCGCCGGAGCAGCGCGCCGAGGAGGTGCTCAAGCTCAGGGAGATGGGCTTCAAGGCCCTCAAGCTTCGCGTGAAGGCGATGTCGGCCAGGGAGGATATCGCTCTGGTGGAGAAGGTACGTGAGACGGTTGGCGATGACATGGAAATCATGGTGGACGCCAATCAGGGCTGGCCCATACACGGCTTCGGGCCCTACCCGCAGTGGACGCTGAAGCGGGCGCTCGAGGAAGCCCATGTCTTCGAGGAGTTCGGCGTGCGCTGGCTGGAAGAACCGCTGTTCAAGCACGACTACGACGGCTACGCCCAGCTTCGCGCCTCCACCAGCGTGCCCATCGCCGGAGGCGAGTTCAACACAGACTTGCACGAGTTCCGCGACCTCATCAGCAACGGGTGCCTCGACGTGGTGCAGCCGGACGTTACGCTGAGCACCGGCATCCTCAACGCCAAGAAGGTCGCGGGCATGGCGGAGTCCTACAACCTGGAGTTCAGCCCACATACCTGGACCAACGGCCTGGGGCTGGTGGCCAACCTGCAACTGATGGCGTCGGCGCCCAACTGTCCCTACTGCGAGTACCCCTTCGAGCCGCCCGGATGGGTCCCGGAGGCGCGAGACTTCATGCTCTCCGAGCCGCTGCTGGTGGACAGCGAGGGGTACATCAGCGTGCCTCAGAAGCCCGGGCTGGGCATCGAGCTCGACCTGGAGCGAATCAGGTCGTGCAGCGAGAAGCTGTGACCAACCCGGGAGAAAGGAGCACCACCGTCGATGAGTGACCGCCCGTACGGCCACGTCGATACACCTTAGGAGCGAGACATGGCGGAAATACTGAGAAAGAAGAATCTGGCCAGCAAGCTTCAGATCCTGGTGGAGGTCGCCGCCCACCAGCCCGAAGTCCAACAGCGTGACATCGCCAAACGCCTCGGTCTCAGCCCACAGGCGGTTTCGGACTACGTAAAGGAACTGGTGGCCGATGGCTGGCTCACGTCCGACCGTCGATCAAGCTACCGGGTGACCCCCGATGGCGTGGACTGGATTCTGCGAGAGTTGAGAGAGTGGCAGAATTACTACGACATAATCCAGCAAGCGATAGCCAACATCGCCGTGTCCGCCGCCATAGCGGACTGTGACATTGAGAAGGGTCAGAAGGTCGGCCTCGTCGTGAGGGATGGCATCCTGGCTGCCTGCGACGATTGCGGCGCAGTTGCCACTGGTCTTGCCGTGTCATCTGCCAGAAAGGGCGAAGACGTAGGCGTGACTCAGATAGAGGGTATCGTGCCCTTGGACGTTGGCACAGTGAGCGTCTTCAGGGTGCCCAGCATTCGCCGCGGTGGGTCGAGGAATGTCGACCGTGCTGGACTTAGGAAGGCGATCAAAGACACCCCCCTTGTGGCCGCCATCGGCCTCGAAGCCCTGGTAGCACTGCGGCGTATTGGCACAGAGCCAGCTTTCTTCTACGGCGTTCCTCACGCAGTCGTCGAGGCGGCCCGCAGCGGCCTGTCCCCCGTGGTGGTGTGCGTTGACGATGATACCGCCGATCTCATCCGCATGCTCGAGGAGAAGCGGGTGGAGTACGAACTCATCGACGGCCGCCGCGACCACAGCGACACGTAGCTCCAACCCACCCACTCGCCCCACCCACGCAGCCCGCAGTCCCCTGTCCTTCATTCATTCCCCACGTACCTGCTTATCCCGATAGGTCTTGACTTTTCTCCGCCATAGTAGTATGCTCCATATTACTGGATTAAAATCCAGTAGTGTGGATTACCCCAGGATTCTCTGCCTACAGCGGGGGTCAGTTGATTCAGCGGGGGAAAGGAGGTGTCGCACACGTCAAGCCGCGCACAACTGATGAACCCTTAGTCCATACCGTCCGAAAGGACAGAGGAAAGGAGAGCACTCATGAAGAAAGGAAGAAAGGCGCTGACTGCCTTGCTCGCGGTCATCATGGGCGTCGCTCTGCTGGCGACTGCCGTTACGCCGGCCGTATTCGCCGACTCGGCGGACCCCATGGGCGACGCCCTGGCCTACCTGGCCGACATCCAGTCCGCGTCCGACGGCAGCATCGGCAGCTATAGCGACTCCGCCTGGGCCGTCATGGCCATCGCCGCCGCCGGGGAAGACCCTCACGAGTGGACCAAGGACGGTGGTCCCTCCGCGGTTGACTTCCTGAAGGACAGCGGCGCTCAGCAGGCATTGGAGTACAACCCGGTCAGCGGCCTGGCGCGGGTTGCCCTCGCGGCAGTGGCTGCCTGTGAGGACCCATCGGCCTTCGGCGCAGGCGACCCCACGGCTGTCCCCGACGGCGACTACGTGGCCAAGCTCAAAGAGTACCACAACGGCACCCAGTTCGTCTATGAGACCACCGACTGGTACACTGGTGAGACCTACACTGAGGAGGGGACCCTTAACGAGGACTTCTGGGCGGTAATGGCCCTCATCGCCGCCGGCGAGCCGCAAGACTCAGCACTCATCACCAGCACCGTCCAGTTCATCCTCGACAACCAGGGTGAGGACGGGGGCTGGTCGTGGGCCACCTTCGACAATCCCTCCTACTGGGAGAGCGACGTTGACAACACCGCCGCCGGCATCATGGCGTGCATCGCCGCTGGCATGGACACGGGTTGCGACGAGATCGGCTGGGCACTGGACTACCTGGGTGACAACCAGGACGCCAGTGGCGGGTTCGCCTCCTGGGGTGTGGTGAATGCCTCGTCCACCACGTGGGCAATCGATGCCATCGTCGCGGCGGGACAGGACCCCACCAGCCCCGACTGGACGAAGGACGCCAACCCGGTTGACTTCCTGCTCACCCTCCAGGGACCCAAGGACGCCATCCCGCCCGACACGCCGGAGGTACCCGCAGGCGCGTTCATCTACGCCTATCCTCTGCCTTCCGGCTACCTCGCCATGCTGGAGAAGAACACCGCTGATGCCATCGTCTCTTTGAGCGGGACCCCCTACCCCGTCAAGATCCGCGAGGTGTATACCTTCGAAGACACGTGGAATGGCTCACTGCTCACCATCAACCCCGACTGCAACACCTTCCGCTTCATCGCTGACGGCTACGATTCCGGCACGGTGCAGGCGCACAGGATGACTGTGAAGTGGGGCAGGGTCACCATCAACCACCGCGACCGCGACCTCTACTTGGTTGCCCGCGCCAACACCCAGCACGACTTCTGCGTGGCCATCGCCATCGACAGGTCCACGTGGAAGTGGAACACCTACACCCTGTTCGACCCGTGGGGAGAGGAGTAGCAGCTTCTCGTTTGAAATGGAGCGGGGTATGGACTGCATGAAAAGGACGCTCACCATCACCGCGGTTGGTGTAGTCCTTCTTACCCTGGTGATGTCGGGGCTGGCGATGCCAGCCCTGGCATCATCCTACCCGCTTGCGCCTAGTGACACGGAGATAGCCAATGCCCTCGGCTATCTTCGCAGCGCCCAGGAACCCGATGGCGGCGTAGGCGGCTTCGGCACCTCGGCATGGGTGGTCATGGCTATTTCAGCCGCAGGCGAGGACCCCCACGCCTGGAGGACGCAGCCGGGGAATCCGTCCGTCGTGGACTACCTTCGGGACAACGTCAGTCTGCTCGACCCAGGCAAGGCGACCGACTGGGAGCGGTCGATATTGGCCATCGTTGCCGCCGACGAGGACCCAACGGATTTCGGAGGAACGGACTACATCAGTCACCTCGTCAGCCTGTATGACGGCACCCAGATAGGCTACGCCGATACGCTGAACGACGATTTCTGGGGCATCCTGGCCCTCGTCGCCGCCGGCGAGAGCCCTGGCAGCGACATCGTGCAGAACACCATCACCTTCATCAAGGACAACCAGGGAGAGGACGGCGGGTGGTCGTGGATGACCTTTGACAATCCGGGATACCAGGAGAGCGACGTTGACAGCACGGGAGCGACCATCCTGGCCCTCATCGCTGCCGACGAGGACCCGGGGTCTTTCGCCGTGCAAGAAGGCCTCACCTACCTGTCCTTCGAGCAGCGCCCCAACGGAGGATTCGCATCGGAATGGGACCCGCCCAACACCGCATCGACATCGTGGGCCATCGACGCAATTGTGGCCTCGGGGGAAGACCCCGCCGGCCCCCTGTGGACTCTGGACGACCACCCGGTGGGATTCCTCCTCGGTCTGCAGCAGCCGAACGGTTCCTTCAAGTGGACCGAGTCCAGCTCAGCCAACCCGGAGTTCATGACGGCCTATGCCCTCCCGGCGCTTCTCGGCATGCCCTACCCCGTCTACCCTAACTTCACGCCCGAACCTACGCCTACGCCTACGCCTACGCTAACACCAACCCCAACGCCCACGCCCACGCCGACGCCAACCCCAACACCCACACCAACGCCCACACCAACGCCCACGCCTACGCCAACCTCAACGCCCACGCCTACGCCTACGCCCACGCCTACGCCTACGCCTACGCCCACACCAACGCCCACGCCCACGCCGACGCCTACGCCCACACCAACGCCCACGCCTACGCCAACCTCAACGCCCACACCCACGCCTACGCCAACCTCAACGCCTACGCCTACGCCTACACCCACACCGATCCCAACGCCGACACCGACCCCGACACCGACACTCACGCCAGTCGCCACACCAACCCCCACATCAGAGCCTGGCAACGACAATCACAGCACGGGACAGGGCTCCATAGCCTGGAGTGGCGGTACAGTCACCAGCGAAGACCACCGCGTCACGGTGGAGTTTCCACTCGGAGCAGTCGACGGCGAGACCACCGTTGTAATCCAGTACTCCCCCACCGACGATGCACCGCACGGCTTCACACTCGGCGACACACAGTTCGTCGTGGTCGCCGAGACCGATGGTCAGCCACTTACCGGGCTGGCAGTGCCCACAATGATCTGTGTGAACTACAGCGCCGAGGACGTCGCGGCAGCCAGCGGAGACCCGCAGCTCCTCGAACTGGCGTACTTCGACGAGGGCGCCGCCGAATGGGTGGTGCTCGACACCGCGGTGGATGTTGCGTCGGGCACCGCCTGCGCTGAGACCCAGCATCTCAGCCAGTGGTCGATGCTCGTCCGCGCTCGCGGGGAGATGATCCCCTGGTGGCTGTGGCCCCTCGCCGCCATGCTAGGCGCAGCCATAGTCCTTCTCATCGTGCTCATCGTCCGTCAGACTCAGTCGAGGCCTGTGCCACGGGCGAACCGCTCCCACAACAACACGACGCTTCCGGGGGGACCACATGGGTAATAGCGTAGCGGCAAGGTTGATGCCAGCCATCGCCCTCGCGGCGCTCGTCTGTGCCCTTGCCCTTCCCATCCTGACTGCTGCGCCAGCATCCGGCAACCCGGACGTACAGGTGTACTTCCGCGTCATGGGCCCGGTCGACCGCACCACCTTCCCAGAGACAGGAGAGTATCAGGTCATCTGGGCGGATTATGTCACCGTCCCCGCTGACGTCTATATCACCTGCCAGAGTGGCACCCAGTACCACCTTTATGTCAATTCCAGCGACCGCTACATCGTAGAGCGCACCAGCGATGGCTACACGTGGGATCGCGGCTCAGCCGATGATGCCATTGGCGCCACGAGCGTTCTCGCCGCGCTGGAGCAGGCGAGCCAGCAGGGTGGCTTCAGCTACAAGGTGTTGGACAACTGGTTCCCCGGCATGGGGTTCTTCATATCCTCCATCGCCAACTACGACGGCATCGGGGCGGTAGGGTGGGGCTACCGTGTATGGAACCCAGGCTGCGCGCTCCAGCCGAGCATTTCGAGCGACATGTTCCTCCTAGGATACGATACCATGCCCCTCGACCTCCCTCATGAGCAGGTACTGTGGTTCTGGGGCGGCACCAGCGGCTGCTACCCATTGAAGGTGACCACAGACAAGGCGACGGCCGGTGTGGGAGAGGAGTTCACCGCCACCGTCCAGTACTACCGCGAGCAGGGATGGAGCGGAACGGGAAGCTGGTACACGCTTGGCGGCGCCACCATAGAGATGGGCGGTGAGACCTTCGTCAGCGATGGCAACGGGCAGGCGACGCTGTACGCCGAGAGCGAGAACACCTACCAGCTCAGTGCCAGCAAGCCGTTCGACGGCAACTCCTACTATGTCCCCAGCGACAGCAGGACCGAGGTCACCGTGTCCGGAGGGGACACCTCGGAGTGGTGGACGCAGACGACGCAGGCTGACTTCGCCGGGTGTACTCTCACCCAGGTCGATACGTCCTCCAGCCCCGGGGACGCGCTGCTCGCACGGGGAGGAGCAGTGACCGACGACTACGTGCTCGATGGAGGCACCGACACCCTTGGCGGAGAGCATTTCTACGACCAGTTCAAGGTCATCAACGGGGCGACCTTGAGCGTGCCCCAAGGGGAGGTCCTGCGGGTACACGCCAACTACATTGAGGTCGACTCAACGTCATCCATAGACGCCGATGGCAAGGGCAGCGTCGCTGGCGGGGGGACAGCCGACAACGGCGAGGACGGCTTCGGCATGGGCGGGGCTTCCGGCGGCATGCATGCAGGAAGCTACGGTGGTGGCGGCGGCGGGGCTGGCCACAACAAGGATGGCGGCGACGGCTCCTATGGAACCACCAGCGACGCCGCTGGCGGGGCTGGCGGGTACAAGTACGGACAGATTTGCCGAACCGGCGATGACACCTTCTTCCTCGGCTCTTCCGGGGCCGGCGGCGCAGGCGATGGCGGCAATGCCGGAGGGGATGGAGGCTACGGTGGCGGCGCGGTGGTGCTCGAGAGCATGGACACCACCGGCACCGATCCGACCGTGGTTATCAACGGCACCATCACCGCCGACGGGGAGGACGGAGGCAATGGCAGCGGCGCGGGGTGCGGTGGTGGGGGCGGTGGTAGCGGGGGCACCATCCTCATCAAGTCCAAGAACATGACTATCGCCGACGGCGCACTCAGCGTTGAGGCAGGCCATGGTGGTGATGGCGGCACCGGCGGGGGCGGTGGGGGCGGCGGCACCGGTGGCCACATCAAGGTCTTCTACGAGACCTGCAACGACTCACCAAACCACCTCACCTCCAGAGGAAACGGAGGCGCCGGCGACCCCGACCCGGGAGAGGACGGCCAGAACGGCAGCGGAAGCAGGAGCAGCTACTGGTATAGTTATGTCGCCCACGGGGAAACCTACTCGCCGGTACTCCCGTTCCACGCTTCGGGCACGATCGTCTCGCCATCTTACGACACCGGCTACGCCGATGCCGACTTCGTGAAGTTGCAGTGGTGCGCCACTGGAGCTTCAGGCACCCAGATGAAGTTCCAGATCGCCACCAATGACGACAACGCCACCTGGGACTTCAAAGGGCCCGACGGCACCGCAGGCACCTACTACACCGTGAGCGGCGGTGACCTGTGGGCAGGCCATGATGGCGACCGCTACGTCAGGTACAAGGCCTTTCTCAGCACCACGCAGCCGGGCAACACGCCGGTGTTAAACAAGGTCGGTGTCACCTACACCACGGGAGGCACACCCGACATCATTTCATTCACCGTCACCGACAACGGCGGCGGCGCCGGCCTCTGCTTCGGCGCGGTCGACCCGGGGACCGACGACAACCCCGACGACGGTCAGGGGGCCGGTGCCGGTGCGGTCACCCTGACCGTCGGCAGCGAGACCAATGTGGATTGCACCATCCAGGTGTGCGGGGACGACTTCGAGTGCGCTGCTGTGTTCATCACTATAGGCAACGCCAAGTGGGATACCGATAGCAGCGTGGCCGGGGCCACCGCCATGACATCGGACTACACCACCGACATCGGCTACTCCACCGCCTACGCCGAGTGGTCGCAGGACGTGTGGCACTGGCTCAGCGTCCCCGGGGCGCAGCCGGCGGGCACCTACACCTCGACCTTCTACTACCGGGCGGTCAAGCGTTAGGAGCACGGGTATGGAGCCGACGAAAGACGGCAAGCGCAGCCGGCTGGGGAGTAAAGGTGTCCTCAGTGCGGTTGCCGTGCTGGTGCTGTGCGTCGCCTGCGGCATCGCGGGGTATGTGGCTCCGGTCTTCGTCGCTGATGCCAGCACCGACGTGGAAGCGGGCGTGACCGTGAGTTCGGAGGCCGTCGAGAGCTACGGCGCGGAGGTGGCAGAGGCAGACCGGTGTGTTTTTGCCTGGTTTGCCACGGGCGAGCCGGACGGTTGGAGCGCGGCTCTGCTCCACAGGGGGTGGATAGGTATCAAGCTGGAGGAGACGCTGACTGGCTGCGGCGAGGTCGCCGTGTGGGTGGCCAAGGCAGGGTGGGGCTCCCCACGCTTCGACGTGTACGTGTCCGCCGACGGCGAGAGGTGGGTGCGTGTGGGCAGGGGGAAATGTACGTCCCGCGAACCCATCATGTACCGCTTCAGCGGCGATTTCGGCGACGTGGCCTATGTAGGTGTGAAGCGCTACGGCCCGGCCTTGGCCCTGCTGCTGCTTGACGCTGTGTGGGCCGACGCCTCGGAGGAGAGCGAGTGAGCTGAGGAGCAGCGCTAACGTTCGAAAGGAAAGCAGTTCATCGCGCGGTGACTGAAACAGACACAGGAAGGGAGGTGATACCCCGGTCACACGATGGCCGGACGAACAACGGGTGAACCATAACGATACTCTGGGAAGGGAGTCTCCTCAAATTAGGAGAGACAAAGGAGGTACCATGTTGAAGAACGTTTTAGCGGCGCTGGCGATTGTGCTGGTGCTCGTCGCCATCCTGGCGGCGCCGGTCCTGGCCGACCTCGGCGAGCAGCCGCTCACGGCTACGGTCACGGTGACCTCGTATACCTCAGTCACGTTCGCCGACAATGACGCGGCCGGGTTGAGTTGGGGCAGCCTCACACCCGGTGCCGAGAAGCAGGCCGAGGCAGCCAGCCCGTCGATCACCATAACCGCCGCGGCGGAGAACAACAACGACGTGGGGGTGTACCTGAAGGGTACCGATTTCAGCGACGGTGGCACCAACAGCTTCGGCATAGCCAACGCTTTCTACAGCGATACTGACAACTCCGGAGCCGCCTCGTCCATGCCTAGCGACTATGCCGGCAGTGCCTGGAAGACGTTGGCAGCGGGTCAATCAGTGAACATCTACCACTGGCTCACGATTCCGGACACCCAAGCGGCGGCTACCTATACAAGTACCTTCACCTACAAGACTCAGGCTGAGTAGCGGTCTGTCGTTGAGGGGGAGACTTGTCTTCTCCCCCTCAGCGAGGTTCGAAGAGGCGGCATATATGCGTCCGAGGAATCTGGCTCTGGCACTGGTGACAGTCGCGACCGTGGTTGTGGTCGTGATGGGGGCGACACTGGCCCACGCCGAGGGAGACACTGCGACCTACAACTTCGCCAGCGCCCAGGGGAACAAGCAGTTGCAGGTTACGCCCGGCGGCGAGGTCGAGGGTGCCATCTACTTCTACAACATCGATGGCAACCGCATCACGCACGTCACCCTCGAAGTGAGTGAGGCGCCGGCCGGCTGGGACGTTGAGATTGAACCAGCACAGCATGAGGTGGACGTCGAGGTAAGCGGGACGGTGGTCACCATCGTGGAGAACCTGCACGTCGAGCCGTCGGAGCTTCTGGAGGAGGAGCCCGCGTCGGTTCCCGACGGCATGGTGTGCATCGCGGTGCCCGGCCGGGGCTACACCCTGGCCGTCCCCGCGTACATCACGGTGAGCGTGCCCGAGTCGGAAGACATAGGCAGGTCGGGAGACATCCGCATCGCCGGCGAGGCCGAATGGCTTGGCCAGGGTGGCGCGGCGGCCATCAAGCAGGCGAGGGACTTCGACTTCACCGTCTCCGTGGTGGCGGAGGCCAGCGGCTACACCGAGTCCATCATCGATGACGGCACTGATGGCGGTGGAGGCTTCTCCCTGATGAGCTGGCTGCCGGCCATCGTGGCGGCGGTAGTTGTCCTCCTCGGTGCAGTCCTCATCCCGTGCCTCGTTGTGAAAAGGAAGAAGAGGTAGACGATGACACCGACTCTGCTGCGGAGCGCCGCGGCGAAGGCCCGCAGGCGCGCTACAATAGCATGGGCAATGCTGGCACGTGGCACGCCTGTGACCATAGCGGTGGCCCTGGTCCTCATGGGCGTCGCAGCGTGCGGCTGTGCTTCTGGCTCGCCCGTTGAGTCGAGCGGCAACTTCACGGCGCGGGTAGTCGCCACCCAGGACTTCGGCCATCAGGTGATGTTTGATAAGACGGTGAGCGTGCCACCGGGCACGTCGGCAATGGACGCCCTCCACCTGGTCGCTGAGGTCGGGTCATCCTACGGAGGCGGATTCGTCGACTCCATCGACGGCGTCAGTTCTCGGTACGGGACCGGAGTGAAGCAAGACTGGTTCGTCTCCGTGAACGGCATCATGACCAACGTCGGCGCGCTGGACTACGTCCTCCGTGACGGCGACGTTGAGCACTGGGACTTCCACGGCTGGACGTTCCGCATGTTCGTACCGGCCACCGTTGGCGACTTCCCCGAGCCTTTCATCCACGGCTATGGCGGCAACACTTACCCCACAGTAGTGGTCTATGCCGACGGCTTCGAGGACGAAGCCTCAGCACTCGGTGACAGGCTGTCTCAACTGGGTTTGGCGGATCTGTCGACGCAGCACGTGTCTGGACTCGACGAGGCCGACCGGCAGAACTCGAACCTCATCGTCATCGGCGGCACCGAATGCAATCTGGTAGCAGAGATGAACCAGGTATGGAACAGGCTGGGCTTTTTCGTCCACTTCGAGGACGGTTCGATGGTTGCCTACGATGCTACGGCGAATGTGGACGCCACCTATGGCCCGGGGTGCGGGGTCATCCAGGCTACACAGAGCCCGTGGAACCCCAAAGGCGTCGGCGCTTGCGAGAACGTGGTGTGGATGGTGTCCGGTACCGACGAGGCCGGTGTTGCCAGCGCCGCGGATGCCTTTATCAACCGCTATGACCAGCTCCAGTACGCTTGCGCCGTGGTGGTGATCGACGGACATATCAGCAAGGTACCCCCTCCATGACAAGCTTCAGATACAGGGACAGGGAGACCATCATCCACCGTGCCAACCCCTTCGGCAAGCTGGCCTGGGCCGGCAGTATCCTGGTGGTCGCCCTCATCGTTGATTCCCCCCTTCTCCTTGCTATTCTATTTATGTCAACCATTCCCGTTGTGCTGGCGGCACAGGTCGGCAGGGAATGGGCGTCTTTCATGAGGTTCGCCCTCTATCTCTGTGTCGCAATCATAGTCATCAACACACTGGTGAGCTACCACGGCACGCACGTCCTGGTCGAGGCGCCATTCCGTATCCCCGTAATGGGGACTCCTGTGATCACCCTCGAAGCCATAGTCTACGGCGCAGCGATGTGCCTGCGGCTTCTGGCCATAGTGTCGGCCTTCGCCATCGTCACCTTCACCGTCCACCCCGACGACATGATGCTCGCCATGATAGGGCTGAGGCTGCCGTACCGGTCGGTGCTGGTGGCGTCGCTCTCCAGCCGCTTCATGCCCACGCTCATCGACGACGCCGAACGCATTACCGACGTACAGCGCTGCCGCGGTCTGGAGCTGGACCGGGGACAGCTCGTCCAGAAGGTCAGAGGGCGTATGGCAGTGCTCATTCCCCTCCTGTCCAACTCCCTCGACCGTACGGTGCAGGTGGCCGAGGCGATGGAATCGAGGGCCTTCGGCAGCGGAAGGAAGCGGACGTTCTACAAGCGAATCACGTGGAGCGCCGTCGACGTGGTGGGTCTCATGGCGGCGCTATCTCCCCTCGCTTTCGGCGTCTTCGTGCGACTCGGCGGATACGCCAGCTACCAGTACTACCCCACTCTCGGCCGCCTCGATCTCAGCAGCCTCGACTGGTCGATGCTCGTCATTCTGGCCGTCCTGGTAACGGCAGTGGTCCCGGTGGCCGTGGTCAAGAGGAAGGTGGAGCTTGATTAGTCTGAAAAACGTGGCCTTCTCGTACAGCGGCTCAGCCGGTTACGCCCTTAGGGACGTCACCCTGGAGATTCAAGAGGGAGAGTTCGTTCTGGTCACCGGCCCTTCCGGCTGCGGCAAGTCAAGCCTGTGTCGCTGCTTCAACGGGCTCATTCCACACTTCTACGGGGGAACCGTCGCCGGCGTGATCGAGGTTGACGGGCTGAACGTGATGGAGCACTCGACAAAAGAGCTGGCCACCAGGGTGGGGATAGTATTCCAGGACCCGGAGAGCCAGCTCGTCGCCATGGACGTGGAGCGGGAGATCGCCTTCGGCCTGGAGAATCTCGCGTTCCCCCGCAACGTCATCGTCAAGCGGATCGAGGAGTCGCTTGACACGCTCGGCATCGCTCATCTTCGCTCCCGGCAAACGCACGAGCTGTCCGGCGGCGAGAAGCAGAAGGTCGCCATCGCCTCGGTTCTGGCGCTCCATCCCACCGTTCTCGTCCTCGACGAGCCCACCTCAGAGCTCGACCCCAAGGGCGCCGAGGAGGTCCTGTCCGTGGTCCAGCGCCTGAACGATGAGCTGGGCATCACCGTGGTACTGGTGGAGCACCGCCTCGACAGGGTGGTACACCTCGTGGACAGAATGCTGGTGATGGACGGTGGTCGCATCATCGCCGCCGGCAGCCCGAGAAGCGTCCTTGACCGCCCCGATGTCGGGCGGGCCGGAGTGGGTGTCCCACCGATAGTGAGGCTGGTCCAAGGTCTGCGGGACAACGGGCTCCACGTTGACAGCATACCTCTCACTGTGAAGGAAGGACGGTTGATGCTCAATGGCCTCTTCCACAACCTGGACGCACATGCCCTGCCCCCAGCCGCGCAAAACAGCGAAGATCCGATCGTGGAGATAGAGCGCGTGTGGTATGCCTACCCCGAGGGGCCCACCGCGGTGCGCAACGTCAGCCTGAGCATATGCCGCGGCGAGTTCGCCGCCGTGATGGGGAGGAACGCCTCGGGCAAGACCACCCTGGTGAAGCACATGAACGGCCTGCTCAGGCCGACCAAGGGCAAGGTCACTGTCGCGGGAATTGATACACGGACGGCGACCGTGGCCCAAATGGCCCACCATGTGGGTTTCGTCTTCCAGAACCCCAACGACCACCTCTTCGCCGACACCGTCGAAGGCGAGATTGCCTTCACCCTGAGGAATCTGGGATTCGACAGTAGGGAGATAGCGACGCGGATTGAAGAGATGCTCGACCGCTTCGGCCTGCGTGACTCGAGGTATCAGTACCCCCGTTCCCTCAGCGGAGGCGAGCGGCAGAGGGTCGCACTGGCTTCCGTCCTTGCCGCCCACCCCCAGGTCCTCATCCTTGACGAACCCACTCGCGGCATGGAATACCGGTTGAAGGCCGACCTGATGGCCTATCTCCGCGCATATCGCGACGAAGGCAACGCCGTCGTTCTCGTCACCCACGATGTGGAAACGGTGGCCGAGTACGCCGATCGGGTGGTGCTGCTCAGCGAGGGCGCCGTGGTCGTGGACGGCCCGCGCCGTGACGTCCTCTCTCAGGCGCTGCTGTTCTCACCGCAGATGAACCGTCTGGTCCAGGCGTTCGAGAAGTACGGCGTCCCGGACAACATACTCACCGTCGATGAGGCATTGGACGCACTGAGATGAGAAAGAGCTATATCCTTCTGGCACTCATCTTCGCCGTCGGCGGGGCCTCGCTCATCATCGCTGTGTTCCCTACATGCCCCCTGAACGCATTGCTCAACTGGGGACTGATAGCCACCATACTGGTCGTCCTCGCCATTGTCGCCTTCTTTTTCGAGTTTGAGGCGGCAGCCCTCGGCTCGAAGGAGGTGGCGCTGGTGGCCATGCTGGGCACCATGTCGGCCGTGCTCAGGGTCCCCTTCGCCGCCATACCCAACGTGCAGCCGTGCACCTTCCTCATCATCTGCTCCGGCTATGTGTTCGGGCCGGTGGCCGGGTTCATGGTGGGGGCGATGACGGCGCTGGTATCAAACTTCTTCCTCGGCCAGGGGCCGTGGACGCCATATCAGATGCTGGCGTGGGGGCTCGCAGGAGTCTCGGCGGCGCTTCCCAGGCGCTTCAGGCTCGGGACTCTGTGGCTGGTGCTGTTGGGCTTCGCCTGGGGCTACTTCTACGGCTGGATAATGAACGTGTGGTATTGGGCTAGCTTCGTCTATCCCCTGAACCTCAGGACGTTCCTTACCTACCAGTTGACCAGTGTCTGGTTCGACACCTTCCATGCACTGGGCAATGCCCTCTTCCTCGGCCTCTTCGGCACCAAGACGATAGGAATCCTGGAGAGGTTCAGGAGACGCTTCAACTGGAGGCTGTCTGGCCCACCCACCGGCGATGCCAGTACGTAACAGCCAGCACTGACCGAGGCCGGGGCACGCCCACCGTCGAGTCTGAGCCCGCGCACGCGGCGCCATACTTGAGTGATGCGCCTACCTCCTAACAGGCCAGCGGGGCCTCTCCCATCAATCCTCAGTTGCTCTCCTTTGCGTCTGTACCACTGGCGTCGATACATTCGTTCCGTACGCCGCAATACCTACGCCTGGAGCTGAGGACTCTGGGATACGCGCCCCGCTGACCCAGCACAGAGATAGACCGCCATCCCTCGCGCTGAGCGACCCACGCGTCCTGGCGTCCTTCTCGCCTCCCGCATCGGATATCGCAGCCACGCCTCGCCTGCGGGAAGCGAGCCAACGACACACGCGCTGTCGCGTTGTGGGTGAGGATTGAGCTTCTCCCCTTCACCTCCGCCCACGGTCTTAGCGGTCACGGCCGTCCACCAATCCTCCGCCTCGGGGCAGACCAGAACCGGCACGTGCGGTCCCTCGATTGAGGGAACTAGCAGCAAGGGCAATCCGGCGAGCCACTGCCCACCGACGGCCATCTTCCTGCGGTGGAAAATGGTTTATACAGCAAGATGGAGCTGTTGTCAACCCCCCGAATTGCCTCATAATAAATGTTACCGAGTGGGGTATCGTTGCCTCAAAAAGGGTGTTACCCAATGAGAGGCATGAGTAGAGGCAGCGTGACAGAGTATACCGAGGTGATGAAGGAGAG
>JAXHUA010000070.1:0-6244 GCA_034189695.1 Chloroflexota bacterium
CAGGCGTGTACACCGTGTTCGGCGTCACCTGGCCGACACTGGGCAGCAAGGAGGTCACCGACTACCTCTTCAAGGAGTCGGAAGAGATGTACGGGGGCATGTGGGACTTCGAGCCCGACCCGATCAAGGGAGCGCAGATGATGATCCAGCACATCGACAAGAAGCGCAAGGCGCTCGGTATCGACAAGGCCCGTGAGCGGGTGCTCTACGATATGGCCATGAGACGAGAACTGGATGCCGTATAGGCGTCCATAGGATGCGATTCTAGAGAGAGTGGAGGATCTGCGATGTCGAAGATAATTGCATCAGCAGCGATACGAGGAGCCCACAAGATCGTGGGCGAAGCAGAGAAGAAGTGGCAGGAGGCGATGGACAAGTGGGGAGCGAACGAGCCCGTCGGGTTTCCCAACACGGCTTACTACCTGCCGGTGATTTACGGCATCATGGGACACAAGGTAGAGAAGCTGGGTGACATGGAGGCCGTGTTCAAGGAGTCCCGGGCGCTGCTTCCGCCTCCGGTCAGGGAGGTACACCCGCTACCTTACCTCGCGCCAACCCTCGATGCCGGGATGGCGACGTTGTTCGCGGAGGAGTGCTTCGAGGCGATACGCTATCTGGAGCAGCCGGATTTCTACCTCCAGGATGAGGACGTCACGGAGGGTAACATCTGGCTGGGTGCCGCAAGCGACGTCATCCTGAGGAAGAGGGGCATTGAGTTCGTTGATGGTACGGCTCCAGGGTTTGCCGCGGTGGTGGGTGCCGCGCCGAGCCCGGAGATAGCCAAGAACATCGCCGAAGAGCTCCAGCGTAAGAACATCTACGTGTTCATGGCGGCCAGTCAGAACGGGACGACTTTCGCCCAGCAGCTTCTTGATGCAGGAGTGCAGATAGGCTGGCCCACCCGCCTGGTGTCCTTCGGGCCCGACATCTCGTCGGCCATTTTCGCCATGGGCTTCGCTACCAGGGCGGCCATGTCCTTCGGAGGCGTCGAGCCAGGCGACTACAGAAAGGTGCTCATCTACAACAAGGACCGGATATTCGCGTTCGTTCTGCCGCTGGGGTACGTAAGCGATGAGTGGTACGCCAATGCGGCAGGCGCAATTAACTGGGGCTTCCCCACCATTGCCGACACGCCAATCCCGGAGATCCTGCCTAGTGGCATTTGCACCTATGAGCACGTCGTGTCGGACGTCCCTCACGACAAGATGGTGTCGAAGGCTATCGAGGTGAGAGGGCTCAAGGTCACCGTGACTGAGTTGCCTATTCCAGTGGCCTTCGGCGCGGCCTTCGAGGGCGAGAGAGTCCGCAAGGACGAGTTCTTCGCCGAGTTCGGGGGTGGCAGGACGCCGATGCTCGAGTTCGTGACGAGCAAGCACATGGACGAGGTGGACGATGGGAAGGTCGAGGTTATCGGACCCGATGTGGACGGCATGGAGGAAGGCAAAGCGTACCCGCTGGCCATTGTGGTCGAAGTGGCGGGCCGTGAGATGCAGGACGACTACGAGCCCATCCTGGAGCGGCAGATTCACCACCTCATCAACTACGCTTCGGGTGTGTGGCACCAGGGTCAGCGCGACATCGGATGGCTGCGGCTGGCGAAGTCGGCCAAGGAGAAAGGCTTCACGCTGGCGCACATCGGCACCATCCTGCACGCCAAGCTCCACGAGGACTTCGGGCGGATATTCGACAAGCTACAGGTCAAGCTGTATACGGAAGAGGACAAGGTGAAGGAGCTCATCGAAGGCGCTCGCGATGTGTACAATGCCAGAGACGCGCGCATCGAGGGCATGACCGATGAGACCATCGACACCTACTACTCCTGCACGCTGTGCCAGTCCTTTGCCCCTACCCACGTCTGCGTCATCAGCCCGGAGCGGACCGGGCTTTGCGGCTCCTATAACTGGATGGACTGCAGGGCGGCCTACGAGATCAACCCCACGGGCCCCAATCAGCCGGTCGAGAAGGGAGAGACCGTTCAGGAGTGGCTGGGACAGTGGAAGGGAGTGAACGACTTCGTCTACAAGGCGTCGCGGGGCGCCATAGACCACTACAACTTCTACAGCATCATGAACGACCCCATGACCACCTGCGGTTGCTGCGAGTGCATCGCTGCCGTCCTTCCGTTGTGCAACGGCGTGATGACGGTGAACCGCGAGTACACTGGGGAGACACCGTGCGGCATGAAGTTCACCACCCTTGCCGGGACCATCGGAGGTGGCATTAGCACTCCGGGGTTCGTTGGCCATGGCAAGTACAATACGACACAGCGCAAGTTCCTCAGGGCTGAAGGGCCGAAAGACAAGCCTGAAGGCGGCTTGTTAAGGTTGGTGTGGATGCCAACCAGTCTCAAAGCGGAGATCGGCGAGCGGATCAACCAGCGGGGTGAGGAGCTCGGCGTGCCTGGCTTGCTTGACAAGATCGCTGATGAGACGGTGGGGACCACCGAAGAGGAGATCCTGCCCTTCCTGGAGGAGAAGGGCCACCCCGCGCTGAAGCTGGATCCGATCATAGGCTAGGAAAGGAGTAGGTGACATGGCGCTCACCGGCATAGAGATATTCAAGCTGCTACCCAAGACGAACTGTAAGGAGTGCGGGGAGCCAACGTGCCTTGCGTTCGCTATGAAGCTGGCAGCGGGTAAGGCGGAACTCGGCCTGTGCCCTCACGTCTCTGAAGAGGCGAAGGCGCAGTTGGCCGAGGCTTCGGCCCCTCCGATCCGACCAGTCGGCGTTGGCACCGGTGACAGGGCGGTCAAAGTCGGTGGCGAGACAGTGATGTTCCGCCACGAGAAGAGGTTCGACAACGCTCCAGGCATCGCCCTTCTCATCAGCGACACGATGGACGATGCCGAGGTCGACGCCAGGCTGAAGAGGTTCGGGGAGCTGGAGTACGAGAGGGTGGGGCTGACGCTCCGCCCGGAGATGGTGGCTGCCAAGTGCGAGTCAGGCGATGCGGGCAAGTTCGCTGCCCTGGTCGAGAGGATCACAAAGGGAAGCGATTGTGCCCTTATCCTGATGAGCGATGACGCCGACGTGCAGGCTGCCGCGCTGAAGGTCTGCGCTGACAGGAAGCCGCTCATCTACGCGGCGACAGAGGCGAATGCCGACGGCATGGCCGAGCTGGCCAAAGGAAACTCCTGCCCGCTGGCGGTGAAAGCGGACGGCCTGGAGAAGCTCTCTGAGTTGACCGTCAAGCTGAATGAGGCTGGGGTCAATGACCTGGTGCTGGACTCCGGCTCGAGGACGCTTCGTAAGGCGTACCAGGACCAGGTTCTCATCAGGAGCGCACCACTCACAAAGCAGTTCCGTCCGCTGGGTTTCCCGACCATCGTTTTCCCGTGCGAGATGACAGACGACCCGATGAAAGAGGCGGTGATAGCGTCGGCGTTTGTCGCCAAGTACGCCGGCATCATCGTGCTGTCCGACTTCCAGGGTGAGGCGTTGTTCCCGCTGCTGGTGGAGAGGATGAACATCTACACCGACCCGCAACGGCCGCTGGCCACCACGGAGGGGATCTACGAGATCAACAATCCGAGCGAGGACTCACCGGTGCTCATCACGACCAACTTCTCGCTGACCTACTTCATCGTGTCTGGCGAGATAGAGAACAGCAGGATCCCGGCATACCTGATCGTCAAGGACACGGAGGGGCTGTCGGTCATGACCGCCTGGGCTGCGGGCAAGTTCGTGGCTGACGCGATTGGCCCGTTTGTCAAGAAGTGCGGGATAGAGGACAAGGTCAAGCATCGCAAACTGGTGATCCCAGGGTACGCTGCGGCTGAGAGCGGAGGACTGGAAGAGGAACTGCCCGGCTGGGAGATCCTGGTCGGTCCCAGGGATGGCTCTCAGATTCCGGCCTACCTCAAGTCTTGGAAGGCATAGGAGGACCGTGATGATCCTTATCGCGGAGAGCATCAACATCATGTCCCGGTCGATAGGGCCGGCGATCAGGAACAGGGACCCCAAGCCGATTCAGGAACTCGCCAGGGCTCAGGTTGAGGCTGGCGCGGACTACCTGGACCTCAATATCGGTCCGGCCCGGAAAGCGGGGGACGAACTGATGGCCTGGGTGGTGAATACCGTGCAGGAGGTCACCGACGCGCCGCTTTCGCTCGACACGACCAACCCGGTGGCCATGGAGGCCGGGCTCAAGGTATGCAAGAACAAGGCGCTGATCAACTCCATCTCGCCGGCGAGGCTGGATGAGGAGCTGCCCTTCGTGAAGAAGTACGGCGCGGAGATGATCGGGCTCCTCTGGGGGTTGGAGGGGATGCCCCGCGATTCAGCGGAGCGTGGGGTCACAGTTGCCGAACTGATGTACGCCGCCAACGAGGCAGGGATTGCGAACGAGGAGATCTGGATTGACCCCATTGCCAGTCCGGTGTCCGTGGAGATAAACCAGGTGAAGTCCTGCGTGGAGTTCATGGGCATGCTCGGCGAGATTGCTCCTGGCGCCAAGTCCACGGTTGGTCTGTCCAACGTCTCCAACGGTGCTCCCGATGGCCTCCGGCCCTGGCTGAACCGCACCTACATGATAATGCTGATGCGTTACGGGCTGTACTCGGCCATAGTGGACGCCTTTGATTCGGAGCTCGTCGCCATAGCGCGGGGGCAGAGGCCGCAGATCGTCGATCTGGTGCACCGCGCAATGGACGGTGAGAAACCCGACCTCTCTTCACTGAGCGAGGAGCAGGTGAACTACGTGAAGACGGTGCGGGTGCTTACCGGCGAGGCGCTGTACTCTGATTCGTGGCTTGACATCTAGCGTGAGTCTTTGGAGGTGGCATAGATTCGATGGTGAATGAGATCCCCGTGGTATGGCTGCAAATGGCGGCATGCACTGGGTGTTCTGTGTCGTTGCTCAACTCCGCGAGCCCTACAATTAAGAACCTTCTCATCGATCAGGTCGTCCCCGGAGTGCATGTCAACCTCAGGTTTCACGCCACCATAATGGCCGGCGCTGGCGAGCCGGCAATGGAAGTCCTTGAGGACACGGCCAGAGAGGCGAAGGACGGTTTCATCCTGGTCGTTGAAGGGGCTATTCCGACTGCGGGCGACGCGCTGTACGGGGCGGTCGGGGAGCGAGACGGCAAGCCTGTCAGCATGGAAGACAGGCTGGTGGAACTGGCTGAGAGCGCCCAGGCTATCCTCGCGGTAGGGACCTGTGCTTCCTTCGGCGGGATTCCGGCTGCTGCTCCCAATCCCACTGGCTGCAAGCCGGTGAGCACGATACTCGACGCCAGGGGCATAAAGAAGCCCTTGGTGAACATACCCGGGTGTCCTCCCCATCCTGACTGGTTTGTGGGAACAGTCGCGGGCATAATACTGAACGGCCTGCCGAAGCCGGAAGACCTGGACGACTATCACAGGCCGTTGGCCTTCTACGGCAAGCTGATCCACGAGAACTGCCCGCGGCGAGCCTACTTCGACGAGGGCAAGTTCGCCAAGAAGCCGGGCGACGAGGGGTGCCTGTACGAGCTCGGCTGCAAGGGGCCGATAACCTACGCTGACTGCCCGTTGAGACGCTGGAACAATGGCACCAACTGGGTCATTGGGGCTGGTGCCCCATGTAACGGCTGCACGCAGCCCGAGTTCCCTGACCAGGTAGCGCCCTTCTACGAGAAGCTGGTCGACATCGAGTTGCCGACGATCGGCGCCTGATTGAGCTCTGGCAAGGAGAATGAGTCGTGGGGAAGATAGCAATTGACCCGATTACCCGGATAGAAGGACATCTGAAGATAGAGGCGACAGTCGAGAATGGGGTGGTTAAAGATGCGAAAAGCAGCGGCACCCTGTTTCGCGGCATTGAACTCATCCTTCGAGGGAGAGACCCGCGTGACGCTCAGGTAATCACCCAGCGCATCTGCGGCGTGTGTCCCCAGTCTCACGGCATCGCTGCGAGTCTGAACCTCGACAGCGCCTTCGGCATCGCCGACAGAATCCCCGATAACGCCCGAATCATCAGAAACCTGATACAGGGGGCGCATGTTGCTCAGGACCACATCCTGCACTTCTATCATCTCGCTGCCCTCGACTACGTTGACATAACCGACGTAGCCAAGTACGAGGGGAACAACTCTGACCTGAACTCCGTCAAGGACTTCATCGCCCGGGGTGCGCTGGGCCCCTTTGTGCCGCGTTACGAGGGCGACTATCGTCTGCCTGCCGAGGTCAACCAGCAGGCGGTGGCGCACTACGTGAAGGCTCTGGAGGTGAGACGCGTCGGCCACGAGATGGTAAGTCTTCT
>JAXHUA010000071.1:0-3329 GCA_034189695.1 Chloroflexota bacterium
GCTCGCTCTACTCATGCCTCTCATTGGGTAACACCTTTTTTGAGGCAACGATACCCCACCCGGTAACATTTATTATGAGGCAATTCGGGCTGTTGAAATAGCGCCTGCCTTATGCTACAGTGGGAGCGCACGCAGGTGTCGAGCGCACCTGATGCCGCGGCTCCGGTGAGCGGCCACTCACGCGGGGCCATCTTCTGACTCTATCTTCTACCTGTCTATTTCGAACTCCTCCAAATAGAAACAAAGCAAAAACCGACCGGTAGGTCGGTTTCGCTATTGACTCCACGAGGCCCAAGCGTCCAACTTACAGGCCCCGTTTCCTCGCCCCCCACCAAACACAAAAGAAAGGCCAGACCCTTATCCGACTGCGAACCGCGCTTCCGGTGGGATCCGGCCACTGAGACCCGACCACGCTTGGTGCACATCACCTCTGCACCTCTGGCGTTATGGTTCACGCTCCACTGGCTTGCAGCACGATATGCAAAGGGTGTGCAATTGCGGTGCATTATACCACTGCCCAGTTCGCTTGTCAATACCATATGCCATAGCACAACGAAAGCTAAGATAGCCCTCAATTACTTAAATCGTGCACATACGCACCGGCGTCCGCGACCGCTGCCGCGGTATCAACGCAACCTCGCTCCAACCCACCCGGATGGGACATGGTCGCAGCATCTCACATATGGTAAGATACTGAAGGCCGCGTTCACGCCTGTGCCCGGGGCAATGTCCGGCTCCGCATGGCGCGAAGGGAGCGAGACGCAACGGCTGCGCGGCGCCTTTGCCGATAACGCTGGTTCTCCATGCCACGCTCCATCTGGTGAAATGTCGCCACGACGGTCACAATGCGACGTGTAGCAATGGACTGCATCGTGCGATACGCAGTGAGGCCAATGCGCCTGGAGGATGTTCGCCAGGTCGAGCAGATCGACCGCGAATGCTTTCCGACCCAGTGGCCAACGCTGTCATTCGGCAGACAGCTCTTGACCAACAGCCTCTCCCACTACCTGGTGGTCCACGAACCGTCCCATGAACGGCCAGAGACTTCCGACGCCGCACCAGCCTGTGCGGAACACAGGCTGAAGGAGCGGTTGAGGCACTTCTTCGAACCGCAGAAAGCACTCCAGGGCGCACCGACGCAACGTGTGATAGGAATGGTAGGCTTCTGGGTGATGGCCGGTGAGGCCCACATAAGCACCATTGCGGTGCGCCAGGCCCACCGCAGGCAGGGACTCGGGGAACTGCTCCTTCTGTCAGCCATCGAACTGGCACAGACCCTCGACACGCAGGTAATCACTCTCGAGGTGCGCGCCTCCAATACAGCCGCCCAGCGCCTTTATGAAAAGTACGGCTTCTACAGGACAGGTATCCGGCGCGGTTACTACAGCGATCGAGAGGATGCCGTCATCATGACCACGGAGCCAATAACCACCGCCTCCTTCCATCGTCACTTCCAGTGCCTTAAGCAGGCACATGTCCACACCTGGGGACCGGTCGAGCGACAGTTGACATAACTGCAATGACAATGGGAGATGGGGCCACCCCCGCCGCCGCCCCATTTGAGCCGAGGGCTTCCAGTTGCCGCTGCCGACCAGGCAGGCGCGGCGCTGGCAGGCCAGCCTCCGAGGTCCAAGCTGCGCCTGGCGAAGCGTCCGCTCACTCAGCGTCCTGCCTCAACCGCCGACTGCGCGACGCCTTGACAGGTACACGCTCAACCACTTACCATAGCCGCGACGCTCGACATCGGGCATGCGGACCAGCCACCGAGCGTGGCGGGGCAGACGCACAACGGGAAACGGAGGTGCACCATGAGGCTAGTCGTCGTTGGACTGGGGCAGTGCGGTGGCAGGATCGCCGATGAGTTTGCCCGTATGGGCAGAAGGGCAAGGTCCAGCCGTGGAATGGACATAGTCACCAGTGCCTACGCGGTCAATACCGACCAGGCCGACCTGACCGGCCTGCGCACAATCCGGCCGGATTTCCAGCATCGTATTCTCATCGGAGGCAGGAAGGCTGGCGGGCACGGTGTTGGCAAGATAAACGAGGTGGCGGCTGCCATCGCCAAGGCCGACAGCTACAAGGTGATCGACGCTGTGAGGACTGGCGAGGGGTTCTACGAGACGGCCGCCTTTCTGCTCGTCGCCGGAACCGCCGGCGGCACCGGGTCGGGGGCGATGCCCATTATCGCCAACGCCCTGAAGGAGCGCTATCCCAACAAGGCGGTCTACGTGCTGGCCATCCTTCCGTTCGAACATGAGGAGGAAACAGAGGAGAGGGCCGTCTACAACGTGGCGACATGTCTCAAGTCCGCCTACCCGGTCGTTGACGCGATATTCCTGGCCGACAACGAGCGCTTCCTCAAGAGGGACGCCAACCTTCTCAACAACATGGAGAAGATAAACGAGGAGATCGTGACCCCGTTCTACGACCTCCTCTGCGCTGGTGAAGAAACCAAGCGCAAGCATATCGGGGCCAAGACCGTCGACACCGGCGACATCATGCAGACACTCGAGGGCTGGACGGCCATAGGCGTGGGGCGCTCGGCCCTGCCAAGGTGGCGGTGGTGGCCCTTCGAGAGAATCCGCAACTTCAGGCAGAAGGGCAGAGAGACCCAGAGGGGACTAGAGGCCGTGGACCAGGCGATGAGCGACCTCTCGGCCGCGTGCAATCCTCGCGACGCCGGCAAGGCGCTGTACATGCTTGCCGCCCCGCCAAAGGAGATGAATGTGGCCCTGGTGAGGGAGCTGGGCGGCATCATGAGGGAGACGGCCGAAGACGCCGTCATCAGGAGCGGCGACTACCCCAGGCCTGGCCACGATGTTTCCGTCACGCTCATCTTCTCCAAGCTCAGTGTCGTGCCACGCGTGACCGATTTCTACGAGAAGGCGGCAGGCTCCAGTTCCTCACTCAGGAAGAGGCAGAAAGAGGCCGAGGTGCGGCTGAAGGAAATGGACGATATCGCCGAGGGACTGCCCTCGCTGTTCGATGATCCCCGCGTGTAGGTGCGACCAGGGGTCGCCTCAACGCCGGGCTCTCATCAGCAGGGTGTCGATCAGCCCCGCAAATCGGCCTGCCGGCTCTTTCGCTCTGGGTGAAACTGTGCTCATGTCCACCAGGCGCCAGTAGTGGTTGGTCGTCAGGTTCTGGATCATGGCGAACTCCGCGTCACGGTAGGTCAGAGCGACATTGTCCCCCGCCGCAAGCTCCGAGCACGGCAATCTGAACTCCAGGTCGAAGTCCACCCGCTGCCGCTTGCCGTCATAGAGCCCCAGAATCCGGGCTGAGTAGTACCACCTGAAGCCAGTGCGTTCTGAGGTGATCGCCTCCAG
>JAXHUA010000072.1:0-9472 GCA_034189695.1 Chloroflexota bacterium
AGCGCATGCCAGGAACATCCCGAGATTCCCTTTGAATTGCTTTTTTATGTCGGCCATTTGTACTCCTCCAGTGACAAAGTCATATGTAGGTCAGCCTACCACGAAAGCCCTTCTCCGGGATTTCCCATATCAATTCGGAGTGAGCTGATATCGTCCCTCCTCGTCTTGATGGCATGCTATACGCGGTGCATTCGTTTGTCAATCCCTGCTCAGAACCCTCCGGGTAACCCATAGCATTCCGAGAGTTCAACTCCGGCACCCCAAGAAACCT
Source organism: Chloroflexota bacterium (assembly GCA_034189695.1). Classification (GTDB taxonomy): domain Bacteria; phylum Chloroflexota; class Dehalococcoidia; order E44-bin15; family E44-bin15; genus JAXHUA01. Next base: position 272 of record JAXHUA010000072.1, read on the forward strand.
GTTTGGCAACCCAAAAGTAGCCCTCCACCCGAAAAAAGAAAAAACTTCCCTATGCTTTCGTCTGGTTACCCGTGTGCCACCAATGTGCTAGTCAGGAGCCAGGCGTAACTGCCTTACTTGCTCCAGGATGGCTGCAAACAGTTCTCTAGGCACCGCCACCTCAGCCAATTGGAAGACAATCTGCCGGGCATGGCGCACAATTCGGCCACCCATCTTGATGAGTTTTACCTGAAGGCTGCGCAATGACCAGTCCTTGATTGCCTTGGGCAAGCCCAGCCTGCGCAGGAAGTTCCCCAGGTTATAGGCCAGAATGAAAAGCTGGAGCCGCACCTGATTGGCAATGAGCCGGTGACAGGAAAGCCTGGTCCAGTTCAGGGCATACTTGCCTTCCTTAATCCATTGCTCTGCCGTCCCACGACCATTGTAGAACTGCACCACACCCTTGGCTTTCACGGAGAGGTTAGTGACGATGAAGCCCACCCGGGGGAATAGCTCCCTGCGGTGCCATTCAACTTTAGCTACCACTCGACGGGGGTGATCCCAGCTCTTTGCCTGATACTGAAAGTCGTGGTAGCGGATTACGGGCTTCTCAGGTAACTCCCCTTCAGGACGTTTCAACAGATGCTTGATATGCTCCTGCAGCACCTCGTTAGCGGGAAGCCGAATGGCATAGCCGGTGTGCCGGGGTTCCAGGTAGTCGTACACCTCCGGCTTGGCAAAGGCGGCGTCGGCCCGGAAGAGCAGCCGCACCCCCTTGCGTTGCTAACGTTCCACCGCCGGCGCAAGAACTTCCTGCCAGGGGTCAGCACTGTGGACATTACCCGACCTCAGCAGGGCTTCCTCGCAGTCTCCGAAGTGGTTGAACAGGAAGAGCGGGTGGTAACAGACACACTCAAAATGACCGTTGTAGGCCGCTCCTTCCTGCTCCCCATACACGGGGCTCTCCGAGCTGTCCATGTCCAGGATGACCCGCCGGTGCTTGGTCCCATCCAGTTCCCGGCAGGCCAGCAGTCCTGCGTCCGAGGTAATCCTGGCCCCGTGGAATTCTAGCCTCAGCCGTTTATCAAATTGAAGCTTCAGTGTCTCCCTGGTCTTTTCACCCATTGGGTTCCTCCAATTAGCCCCGTCTAATGTGGCCAAACAAGGGGCTTTTGAAGCTGTTTTACCATAGAAAATTGTCTATACCCCCGGTTTGATATGGGAAAAGCAGGCTTCAACCTCTCGGAGACCGTCCCCCGACCATTCAAACGCCGTGAAGTACTCTCCCCAGGATGCATCCTTGCTGGTGCCCTCATCTCCGATGATGACGAGAAGTAGGGTGGACCCCATCATTAGGACAGGATAGTGGCTATATTAAGAGCGGGGCCCGCTATCCTGACGGGATCTGGTGTCAAGGATTCTATCATACCTGCACTGGTGGCTTCTACCGGGATTGAGGTGAACACCTCGGCCGGTGTCCGATAACCCAGGGCCTGATGGGGACGCTCGGTATTATAGAAACGGAAGTAGTTACCGATCCCGAACCTGGCTTCTCTCCCATCCTGATATGCTTTAAGATATATTTCCTCATACTTTACCGTATGCCACAACCGCTCTATGAACAGGTTGTCGCTGTAGCACCCTTGCCCATCCATGCTTATCCTGACTCCGTGTTGCTGCAGGAGCCCGGTGAAGGCCTCACTGGTGAACTGGGCGCCCTGGTCGGTGTTGACGATGTCCGGTCGCCCCTCCCGGAGAGCTTCCTCCAGGGATTCAACACAGAAGCCGGAGTCCAGTGTGTTTGACAGCCGCCAGGAGAGCACATACCGGCTGTACCAGTCTATGATTGCCACCAGGTACAGGAAACCCCGTGCCATGGGGATGTAGGTGATATCAGCTGCCCATACCTGGTTCGGCCGCGTTATCTCAATGCCACTGAGCAGGTACGGGTAAACTTTGTGCCCCGGTGACGACACGCTGGTCTTAGGGCGCCGGTAGATGGTTTTGAGCCCCATTACTTGCATCAGGCGCCGGACACGTTTCCGGTTGACCCTGTATCCCTGATTCCTCAGCCACGCAGCTATCTTGCGTGCCCCATAGAACGGCGTAGCCAGGTATTGACGGTCGATCAGCTTCATAAGAGTGAGATCCTCCTCAGAGATTCCTTTTGGCTGGTAATACAGGCCGGAGCGGCTGATATCTAGCAACCTGCACTGGCGTACCACTGAGAGCGACGGGTGCTGGCGGTCTATCACGGCACGCCGCCGCTCAACGCTCAGCGACCCAACCTGCTCTCTAAAAAATCCCGCTCTACCTTGAGCTGCCCTATCTGCTGGTACAGTTGAGCAATGAGGGCCTCATCATCCTTCGTCTTCTGGCCATGGTCACCGTCAAATATGCCGGTTGCACCTTCTGCCAGGGCCTTCTTCCAGGCACGTATCTGGCTCGGGTGAACCTCAAATCGGTGGGCTAGTTCGGCTGTGGTCTCCTCGCCCTTCAGCGCTTCTATGGCTACTTTGGCCTTGAACGAAGGGCTGTGCTTCCTGCGGCTCTGTTTCACGTTCTCCTCCTACTTCTTATTCATTTTAGGAGCAGAACCCGCTTTTAACTACCTGTCCAAATTTCGGGGACCACCTCAGTACTTCTTACAGGAGAAAGAAGAGACTATCGGCATGGGAGCTCTTGTGGAGTTGAAAGAAGGAACCGGAGAAATCAAGCGCATGTATGTCAAACCCGAGTACCGAGGGAAGGGACTTGGGAGAGAGATGCTGCGGCTTCTGCTGGCAAAAGCCAAGGAATATGGTTTGTCTGAAATCTATCTCGAGACAGGGGCTTTCATGACCACCGCACAGGGTCTGTATCGCTCTATGGGGTTTCATGACAGGAGTGAATACCCTGAAACTGAAGTGCCACCACAGCTTCGTCGCTTCTGGATATTCATGGAGAAACAGATATAGGCAATTGGCACGGGTTTGCCCCGGGACTGGTATGACCTCTGACTAGAATGAACCCCTGTTTCGATACGCTTCTTCGGGTAGCCGTCTTCGAACTCTACTCGCCTGGGGGCACTAGGTCCCCTTCTCAGTGTCACGCGTCAAGGCATACGGGCTGATAGACCATCGCAGAGACCGAAATGGAATCAGACTGCATGGCTCCTTGAAACCGAGCACTCCGAAGCAGTATGCTGAAGCCGTTGCTGGACTTCGGTCCGTGGTGCTACCGATTACGTGGTAAGGCCGGTGCTCTCCTTCATAGAATCACTCCCGAGGGGACAGGATGCACGTACTATGGGGGACTCTGATGGTTGCTGCAGGTCTGTTCTTGCTGGTCTGCGGTACACTGAGAAGCGACTTCATAGTCTATCGGCTTCTTGTTGCTCGGTCCAAGATGTTATGGCGCGAGTACACACATCGTTTCCACCAGGTTGCAGGAGCAATCATCATCGTCCTTGGGGTATTGTGGGCTCTTGGCTGCATCTGGTAGGGATTCTGCAATTGGCGAAGCGGGGTTTCAGGTCTGGGTTGACCTTTGGCGCCAAAACGGCAACACGCCCCAAGTGAGGTAGCACCCGTGGACTTGAGCAGTGTCATAAGACTCGTTGTCAGCCTGCTTGCCAGCTTCGCCGCCGCAGGCATCGGCAGCCTTTTCACCTTTAAGGCAATCCCAACCTGGTACGCCGCATTGAAGAAACCACGCTACACCCCACCCAACTGGGCATTTGGGCCGGTCTGGACCATCCTCTACATCCTCATGGCAATATCCGTCTTCCTCGTCTGGCAGAAGGGACTGGCCACCCCTGGCGTGCTACTTGCTTTCACGCTGTTCTGGGTCCAGCTTGCGTTCAACGCCCTGTGGTCCGTCATCTTCTTCGGAAGGAAGTCCAGGGGGGCGGCATCGTAGTAATTGCTGTCCTGTGGTTGCTTATCCTGGCAACGATGATTGCCTCGTTCCGGGTTTCTGTGTGGGCGGGAGCCCTTCTGGTCCCTTACATCGTGTGGGTCAGTATCGCCTCCTACCCGAATATCGGAATCTGGGTTCTGAACAGGCCTGTCAAACAAGGCGCAGCCGACTAGCGCCCCCCAGATTCGGGGCTCACTCTTTCCAATACATATAGTTCGACCTCACTTCGCTTGCGGCCACCACACCGCCCGGTCACGGGCGGACCGCGGTACCCTCAATGGCCCTTCGTAAGGCGGTCACCCAGTAACACGCTGTTGACACTGTCGCCCCACGTGTAGTATATGATATGTGGCATCGTATATGGTGCTCGTAGACGCTCACGCTGCGGCACTCCTGGCTGGTGGTCGGGCCCGCACGGCTGGACCCCCATCTCATCCGGCGTGAAGGGGCGCTCGTGGGGTGAGCGGTGTGGCTGGATGCCCGGGTCCGGTGGAGAGACCGGCGAGTTAGGCAATTCGTCTCTGCAGAGGAGGTTGATGCATGGCTGCCGCATTGTCCAGGCTGGGGAGCGTGCTACGCTGGCCCGGCAGGTCTTCAGCGAGAATCACCTGGGTGCTTTTCTCGGGGCGCAGTCCGGTCCTCGACGGGTATCTCTATGAGGCGAAGGTGAATGAACTCGTCGAGCAGATCGAATGGGACGCGTTCGTCAGAAACACCGACGGCACCTGGATAACCACCAGGAAGGTCAGGATTAGAGGTCCGCGGGGGCGCACCACCCTATCGGTTGGCCAGCCCATCATGCCGGACCGGGCGTACGCCGGCCTGTATCTCTACGCTCTGCTCGAGCAGCGGGCCGGGTCAGAGCGACTCGAACCATGACACGGTGTTCCCAGATTGGACCGAGATGACCCGTCCCCGCCGGGTCTTGCCGGGGCCGAACGGTACCCACGGAGCACTGCTTCTGGCGGCATGCCTCCTGTCGCTTTTATCTGCTCACATCCTGGACCAGTGCCTGGCGCACTGGCTGGTGACCTTGACATTCACCCCTCCAACCAGCTTCACGAGGGGCAGCGCGACGCGCCGGCGAAAATGGGACCGGACGGGACGCGGTTTTCATTCGCACGGATGGATGTGTTACAATCGAGCTTTAGGGCTGAACCAGGGCGCGTGGGATGAGACCGCTTCGCGCTTCCCAGCGCCACTGGGGACAGGCCCAGTCGCGGCGTTGCGGAGCAGCAGGGACCGCGAGGGGAATCGAGTTTTCGAGGGACTCAGCAAAGCCGCATGCGAGGGTGTGCCGGAAGGAGGTAGTATGCTGAGGGTTACGGAACATGCGATGACGAAGCTGGAAGAGGCGCTGCAGCAGCAGCGGCCGGAGCCGGACCTGGTGATCAGGGTTGTCACCTCGCCCGCCGGAGACCAGCTCGTGCTCGCCTGGGACGAGGAGAAGGAAGACGACCGTGTTGTGGAGAGCGATGGCGGCACCAAAGTCTTGCTCATAGCGCCCGATATGGAGTCGGCGCTTGAGAAGGTGGTCATCGATTACGAGGAGACGCCGCAGGGCGCGGGCTTTACCGTCTCCGGGCTGGTGCCGCAGCCGACATCCAGCAAGGTCGTCGAAGTGACCGACGCCAACTTCGATGAAGAGGTACTGGGCTCGGCGCTTCCTACTGAGGTGGACTTCTGGGCCCCGTGGTGCGGCCCGTGCCGGATGGTAGGGCCGGTATATGACAGGCTGTCGGAGGAATACGACGGCAGGTTCAAGTTCTGCAAGGTGAACGTCGACGAGAACCCTCAGACCGCCATGAGATACCAGGTCATGAGCATACCGACGCAACTGTTCTTCAAAGACGGGCAGGTCGTTGACACCATGGTGGGCGCGGCGCCCGAGTCGCAGATCCGGTCGAGGGTTGAGGCGCTGCTGTAACCCGCCGGTGACCTTACGGCTGAGACACGCTGAGAATCGAAGGACTACGTGCAGGGAGGTGGAGAAATGCCGAAACGAGACGGGACCGGCCCGCCGGGTGGGGCAAGAGGCCCGCGAGACGGAAGAGGTGGAGGCAAGGGTAGAGCACCGGGGCGCGGAAGCGGGCCGAGGAAGGGTGGCGGAAAAGGGAAGTGCTGATCCGCCGGAGTACGTCTCCTCCTGAATGCTTGCCTGTTTGAGAGAAGGCTGGGGCCTCCGACCGCGCGGTCGCGAGAGCGGCGCACGGTGTCCGTGCCAGTCTTCACGTGTGCCTTGCTCGCCTTCGGCCAGCAGCAGACGACAACCCACGCCCTGGTGGCATCCCCACCCAGCCCCATTGACCACCGCCGCACAGCGGCGTTCAGTGCTCTTCGCTTGACACCTTTCGGCGCGTGTGCTATAGGTCTCACTGGAAGCTCCTCAACGACACTCCGTCAAGTGTCCTCAGGACGCCGTGGCGAGTCCTGGTGGCCGCGGGCGATTCCGATAGCAGCAGGACAGGAGGCAGGCAGGCATGAGGGTGCAGCAGTCTATCGAGATCTCAGCCCCGCCGGAGAAGGTATGGCCTTTCCTGGTTGAGCCTGAAAAGGTCCTGAAGTGGTGGACTACACTTGAGAAGTTCGAGCCTGTTGGTGAGCGGCGCGGCAGTGTGGGCGCGGCATTCTACGTTGAGGAGCGGGCCGGAGGCCCGCCTATGAAGATGAGCTTCGGGGCTACGGAGTGGGTGGAGAATGAGAAGATCACCCTGCACATGACTGCGGGGAAGAATGTGAAGGGGTACGAACAGAGCCTCACGCTGGAGGCCGTCCCGACCGGCAGCCGGTTCACCTTCATGGAGGACGTTCAACTGCCGTAAGGCGTCATCGGCAAGGTCATCGGGGTGCTCGGCAAGCGCACGGGCGAGGGCCACGTCAAGGAGTTTCTGGGCAGGCTCAAGAGGGCGGTCGAGGAGTGATCCGCCGGCAAGGCCGAGGTCGCCGCCCGCCGGCGGGCCGTCGCTGCGGGCCGTCATTGCGCGTGGCAGGCATGGACGGACTCTGAGGAAGGTTCTCTTTGCGCTGGGGAGCAGGTTTCGCCCCCAGCCTTGCTTTGATAAGGCCAGGGGCCGGGGAGGCCCAATCGGTGGAAGCCGCGGGCAGCCGTCTCTCTTGGGGCCGGCAATGGACAGGCACCACGGGACACGTGTGAGGCATGCAAGGAGGTAGCGTTCAATGTGGATAGAGGCTTTGGGCATGGTCGCCGGCGCGGCGATAACCGTCGGGTTCGTGCCACAGGTGTGGCGCCCGTACAAGCTCAAGAGCGCGCGTGAGATAAGCCTGCCCTTCACCCTGCTGCTCGCCGTGGGGGTCAGTTGCTGGCTGGCGTACGGTCTGGTGCTGGGCCTGCTGTCGGTCATCCTGTGGAACGCCATCACCTTCGTCCTCGCCTGCGCCATGCTCCTCGCCAAGCTCAAGTACGGCCGCTCGTGACCCACCCCTCGCGCTCGCCGTCGCGGCGCTGGGCACCCCGCTTGGTGCTGGCTGGCGGTGGCGCCTGGTGGCACTGAGCTCCGCTCTGACGGGAATTTGGCGTGCTTCTCGCCGCGATTGACAGCATCTTCCTTCCGTGGTACAAGTGCACTCGGACACAGTGCTCCGATACGTCTAATACCCACTCACGAAGGGAATGTTGCACGGGACAGTCACCGAGGAGAGCGCCAATGCGCAACAGAGCGGTTGCCGTGGTCGTCAGACGCAACAAGGTATTGCTGGTTCGTGATAGAGGCAAGCATCGTTTCTCGTTGCCGGGTGGCGGAATACGGAAGGGCGAACCGACCGTGAGTGCTGCCGCAAGAGAACTGTACGAGGAGCTTGGACTGAGGGCCAGAAGTGTGGAGCGGTTGACACAGTGTGATTTCCAAGGGACGTTCAACCACCACAAGGTATGCCGTGTCGAGGCAACGGGGAGACCTCGCCTGAGAGGGCACGAGCTCGATAAGTTTCTCTGGTGGGACATGAAAGACGTCCTTCCCGTGTACAGTCATGTCACGTCGATTCTGAGGGCGATGGGTGAATTGAGATAGCCTGCCGCAGGGCAGTAGTCCAGCGGGCAGGTATTCGATCTATGACGAGAGGAGTGACGTTATATGCCTAACGGTATGCCACTTGCGAAGTACCCCAAGGGCACGAGCCACGGCAAGACAACAGAGAAGAGTCATCGGGGAACCACTCTGTGCATCGTGAGGTGCTACAAATGTCACAAGAGGTTCTTGGTATCTCTCGTGCCCTACGGCTATGTTGGCAGGATTAGATGCCCTTCTTGCCATAGAAGGGTATGGCTTATTGAAACTGGAGGCCATATGCCTGCGTTAGTTCCCGGCGGGCCCGGGGCGATCAGGGCGTAGCGCTGGCACCCACGACGGGAGCCTTGACGGGGTCAGTTGGATGTACTTGATGGAGGGGGGCAGAGGCGATAGTGAGACCATGTGCTTTCTAGGTTCGGGTCAGCCAAGTTTCCACGAGAAGTGCCTACTGACCGGAATGCATGGATGCAAGGCTACACCGCTGAGGCGAAAGTGGGATGAACGAGGTATCTGAGAAGCGACTTAGCATGGAGAACTGGGTGGCAGGACTTCTAGTCGCCTTCAGACGAGAATACGAGAAGCTTACTGAGTCTGAGCAGGGGCGGCTCAGCAACTTGGACAACCTTGTGGCACCATGCCAGGTAGAGGTGTTGTGGGTAGGCAAGACAGACTGGTACCTAGATTGCCAAGTGTTGATGTTCTCACACTTCTCTGACATCAAAGATGGTGGCGTTGTCGTGCATGGTCCTGTCGTTCCGAGAGATGCAGTTGAGGCAATGAAAGGGATTATGGCTGAACCCAAATGGCAACGCACTCTAAAACAAGAGGAATCCTTTGTGTCAGTTCTTGAGGGAGACGGGAGCTATGCTAGCGTACTAGAGGGGCCATTTGCGGATGGACTGGACAGGCTTCGAACACTGACCATACACCACCTATTCTCATCAGAACGCCCAGTAGCCAATATCGACCGGAAAACCGGGTGTACTAAGGATGTGTTCTTCTGGCTGGTCTCCGGGGACGTTCGAACATTGCCTGTTGAGCAAGTCGTTGACAAGATAATTGAATCAGCTAGAAGACAGCCTCCGGCTCTTGAGAAACGAGAACTCCAACCGAAGCCTCCCGTCATTGAAGGGTTCGCTACGTTCTTCTATCCACCAGTCTGGATTGGAGCATTGCCTACACGTGCAATAGAGGAAAGGCTAACATCTCAGAGAGCACCTTCGATAGCATATCCCGATAAGGCGCTCGATGTTGAATACAAAGGGACCATAATTGTCATACACCAGGATGGATT
>JAXHUA010000073.1:0-15748 GCA_034189695.1 Chloroflexota bacterium
ATCGCCACCGGCGCCGGCGCGGACCTCGACGATCACGTCCTTGTCGGCGTATTCGTCCCGTGGCGCCAGCGCGGCCTCCAGGTCCCTCGTGAGGCCCTCAAAACGCGTCTCCAGGCTTACCACCTCTTCTTTTGCCAGGGCCGTCATCTCTTCATCCAGACCGTCGTCGAGCATTGAGCGCGTTTCCTTGAGCATGCGAGCGACATCCTTGTACTCCCGATACTTGGAGACCAAATCGCTGATGCCGGCCTGCTCTTTTGCCAGGCCCTGCATGCGCTGATGGTCAGCAGCAATCTCGGGCTGAGCCATGAGTCGGTTCAACTCCTCGAATCGCTGCTCTACCGCTTCCAGTCTATCCAGCATGACTGATTCCCAGCAAAAAAAGAAAGACCCCAGCCGGGGACAACCCATTATAGCACAGAGCGGTTACGCCTTAAACCCTCCAAGCGTCGCAGCCAGCACACGGACCAAGTCGCCCGAAGGCACCGGCTCCTGCCGCCCTTTCGCCATGTCCCGCAGCATTACTATCCCCGTGCGTACCTCGTCCTCACCAAGGATCGCCGCGTGCGCTGCTCCGACAGCATTCGCCTGCCGCAACTGCGCTTTGAGGCTTCGGTCGCCGAAGCTTGAGACCACCGCGATACCGCCCTGACGAAGCTCGGCCGCCAGCCTCATCGCCTCGGCCTTGGCCTCGTCTCCCAGATAGGCGACAAACACTCTACACCCAGAGGCGGCTTGCGGGTCGACCCCCAGTTGCTTCATATTCAGCACCACTCGCTCTATACCAACCGCGAAGCCGACAGCGGGTGTGGGCCGGCCGCCCAGTTCCTCTATCAGCCCGTCGTAGCGCCCGCCGCCGCCGAGAGCGCTCTGCGCCCCCTGCTCACCCTCCGGCTGGACCTCAAACACCGTCTTGGTGTAGTAGTCAAGCCCTCTCACCAGGCGGTGGTTCGTCTGGAAAGGAATGCCCAGCAGCGACAGGTAGGTTGTCACACCCCCGAAGTGCGCGGCGCACTCCGAGCACAGGTAGTCCGTGCTGTGCGGGGCGGACTGCGCCACGCTCTGACAGGACGGCTTCTTACAGTCCAGAAGACGCAGCGGGTTCTTGACGAGACGGGCCCTGCAATCGGCGCAGAGCTGTTCCCGATAAGCAGAGTAATGGCGTTTGAGTTCCTCCAGGTAGGCGGGACGACACGCCCTGCACCCGATGCTATTCAGAAACAGAGACAGATTTCGCATGCCGAGCGAGTCGAACAGGCGCCACGCCAGGTCTATCACCTCAGCATCCAGCGCCGGGTCGCCGTCGCCAATGGCCTCAGCCCCGAATTGCTGGTGCTGCCGGTATCTGCCTCTCTGCGGCCTCTCATACCTGAAGATAGAGGCGATGTAGTAGAGCCGCACCGGCTGCGGGAGGTTATGCATGCCGTGCTCGATGTACGCGCGGCAGATGGGGGCCGTCCCCTCCGGGCGCAGGGTCATCGCCTGACCACTTCGGTCTTCAAAAGTATAGGTCTCCTTCTCCACGATGTCGGTACCTGAGCCGATGGTGCGCACAAAGAGCCCGGCATCTTCGAACACCGGGGTGTCAATGCGCTCATAGCCGTAGAGCTGGCACAGCGAAGCAGCCGTTCCTTCGACATAGCGGAAGCGGCGCTGCTCTGCCGGCAGGATGTCCACCGTTCCCCTCGGCGCCTTGTACACGCGACACCTCCTTGGGGTCAACCTAGCATACCGTATGGTGAGAAGTGTCGTAAAGTGCCGACGATGCTCGAGCAGGGTGAGAACGGTCGCTACAGGGTTTGGATGAGTCGGCCGGACCGGCGGAAGAGAACCGAAAGCAGAAGTGGCTCCGGCAGTTCACGGGAGGCTCTGCCAGGAACGGAAAGCCCACACTTCGTGCAGGACGGGGGTCTCGCCATTGGAGGCGCTTGAGGTCAGAGTCGCCCGCCATTGCTGGTACCTTCCGGCTGGCAGAACAGAGGCATCCTGCCACGGTAGTGCGGTGTTGTCCTTGAGGAACGGGCTGTCCGAAGCCCTCACGTCAAAGGCTATATCAGTGCCCGCCGGAAGTGTTGCGTCCCACCCGAGCAGGTCCCAACTCGCACCCACCTCCCGCGTATCATAGACCCTGGAGACAACGGCGCCCGACAACCGGCGGCGCCCTTCCTCATACCCGACTCCGGTTGTCGGCTCCGGGCTGGCGTGCTTGCGAATGGAGCAGCAGTCCACGGGGACTCGATCATCGACTACCTCGGTGCCAGGCAGCACAGACATCGTCCCGACAGGGCGGACTGCGAGCTTCGCGTCCCCAGGGCTCGACGAGGTGTCGACACCGTTCAGAATGCCTTCCTCGAACTCCGCCTGAGTGGTCACCGGCCAGTGGTCGGAGGAACGTTGGAAGGTGCGCATCTCCAGCGCGGGCAACTCATGGGGGCCGAGGGCACGAGCAATCCCGCTCCACAAGAGGCCCAGTAGCAGCACCAGAACGAGGAGAGTCAGTCTGCTCAGAAGATGGTTGTTCAAAGGCACCCCGCACAACTACGAAGCCTGCTTCAGCCTTATGCTCAGCAGTCGTATATCATCAAGCGGCATGTTCCTGGGCAGGGCCACGGCAACATAGGCGGTGGCACCGGGGTCGACAGCCACCCGCCGAATGGCACGATGAGCGGGTTCGTCGTTTATGTCGATACCCACGGCCACTCGGTGAGCGCAGGCATCACCGTTCGTCACCTTCACTATGACATCGCTCACCCTGCCGGTCGCCGCCACCGAACACGACCCCGCCTTGCCCTTGCCGCAAGCGAAGACAAGGCGGTAGTCATTCACGATGATAGCCTCCGCATTGGCGACCCTGCTCCTGATCCGATGCACCTCGGGCCTGCTCAAGTCAAGTACTATGACGGCGGTGCCAAGCACAACAGCCGCCAGAATGCCTGCCGCCCAGTAGTAGTCTCCGCCTTGAAACATGCATCCGATGAAGAAGCCATACCCCGCTATCGCAAATGCGAGTACAACCAGAGGCGCTATAGCCATGACGATTCTCTGTGACCCTTTCATCTCCGGACCTCCGCAGTGCTCAACGAACCGGGCCTCTTGCGTTTCCTCACCAGTCCCATGCAATCTGCCTGTTGCCGGTGGGATGCTACGTATCGACCCCGTGCCAGGTTATGCCCGCGGGCTCTCCGTGGCCACAAAGGGTATCGGTTCTGCTTTCAACTGTCCCCTATCGGTTATGACTATGTTCAGCCTGTCTGCGTCCTCCAGAGCCACCGGCGTGGAAGTGGATACACTATGAACGCTGGCGCCCATCTGACAGGTCCGGCGAGTAACGGTCTCGCCCGACTTGAAAACACCGCCACTGTCGAGGATGGCTACATCGATGTCCGCAATATGGCTCCACACGTCGCTATTGGTCACTTCGATTGTCACCCCGGTAACCTGAGTCAGCTCCGCGTTGAAGATCAAGTCATAGTCGGTCACCGTCAAGTCACCCGATTCCGTGATTGACGCTGTTCCTACCCAGGGTGTTGCGCCAGACGTTATGGTATGCTGTGGGTAGGCATAGGCTACGCCTACGCCAGCGAGCAGTAGTATCACAGCCAACTCCACCACTATGATGGGCTTAACCAGTATCTTCCTTCCAGGCATCTCCTTCTTGAATTCTCCTTTCCCCATTCGAATAGACCCGACGCGTACGGTCGCTTCCGCCAGTAGCACTTCAAAGCCTGAGCGGTCTGACTGCCGGCTACGCTCCGCCGTTTCCACGGAGGAGAGCAGCCCCTGCGATCACTCCCGGCCGGCGACGACCCCGGGATACTGCTTTCAGCCATTGTCGATCACAACTACGTTCAGCGTATCTGCATCTTCAATGTCCACAGGCTGGTCAAGGGCGACATCTACTTCGGTGGTGGTGCTCCCCGCACAGGTCTGGCCAGTTACCTCGCCGTCTTCCTGCAGAAGAGGGGTACCGTCAAGAACGGCGACTCTGATATCCGCCGTATGGTCACTGGAGTCATCATTGGCGACTTCGACGGTTACCCCGGTCACCCGGGTCAACTCGATGTTGTAGATGAAGCTACAGTCAGTCACCGACAGATGGCCCGATTCCGCAATCGATGCTGTTCCTGCCCACGGTTGTGCACTGGGCGTCACGGTGTTCTGTGGAAGGGCATAGGCAACGCCGACGCCAGCGAGCAGCAATACCAGAGCCAACTCCACCGCTATGACAGGCTTCATGGACATCTTCCTTTTCAGTTTTCTCAGCACTTTCCCCTTGTGCCCCCTTTCGTTATCGAATAGACCTCATCTTGCGGTCTTCCGTCCCAACGGCACTTCGCGAAGCCCGAGCGACGGGATCGCGAGCCATGCTCAGTCGCATCCACAGGTGAGATTGAGAAGCTGCATTATCGGTTACGACCTCATGGCGTTTTCCCTACTATTGATAACTCTAAATACTGTAAGTTATCAGATACACTGGGTTACCCTGATTATCACTCTGTGCTGACTACCATCAAGTCTGGGTGCTACCCCCCACGATTGGCTATCCTCCCTCTCCGCCCCTCCTCGTATGCGGTCAGCATTGTCTTGAGAACGGGAACACTGAGAGCGCTTCACAGTGATGGAGCGGCGCCAGCGGTCAACGCCGGCAAGGCCATTCGAGTCAGCCAGTCTGGCCAGTCCATCGTGGACAATCTGAGCCCCCTGGAGACCACGTGGCGGCGGCTCTCCCCGCCTTCAAGCCTGTCATGAAGCCAGTGCGGCCAATTGCAGAACCACAGGGGGGTGCGCTATACTAATTAGTCATGCCAACGGCAACCGACATACGGGCCCTGATAGACAGGACGCAACTGTATCTGCCCAGCGACACGCTGGCCCTCATTGAGGACGCCTATGAGTTCGCGTCTGAGACGTGTCTGGCGGGAGAGAACAGCGATGCTCTTCTGGAACACTCGGTCCAGACGGCAATCTCAGTGGCCGAACTCCAGCTCGATGAGAACTGCGTCACAGCAGCGCTCCTTCATGCGGCAGCGGAGGTGTGCGGTGTCGGCCTGGACGAGATGGAGGAGCGATTCGGGGCTGAGGTCCGGAAGCTGGTTGAGGGCCTGGTCAAGCTCGGCCGCATCTCAAGCCCGGGGGAGCTGAAGCACAAGAAGGGCACCGTCGACATCGAGAGCCAGGCGGAGAGCATGCGCAAGATGCTGATGGCGCTTGCCGACGATATCAGGGTGGTGTTCATCAAGCTCGCCGACCAGCTCGAGCACATGCGCAACCTCAAGACGGTTTCCCCGGCGAGACGGCGCGACGTGGCGGAGGAGACCATGCAGGTCTACGCTCCGATAGCTCACCGTCTCGGGATCTGGCATATACAGTCGCAGCTTGAAGACCTGGCCCTCCGCTATCTGGAGCCGAAGAGGTTTCGTGAGATTGGGCGCCTCATCGCCGCTGGAAGAGAGGAGCGCCAGAGGTACGTAGCGCAGGTGACCAAGACCATCAAAGATGAGCTGACCAGTGCCGGGATTGAGGCGGATGTGTCGGGCAGGCTGAAGCACACCTACAGCATACTGAAGAAGATGGACAGGTACGCGGCCCAGGGGAAGGAGCTCAGCGAGATATATGACCTTCTGGGGTTCCGCATACTGGTCAACGACCTGGCCGACTGCTACGAGGCGCTCGGCGTAATCCACAGCATGTGGCGTCCCCTTCCGGGAGAGTTCAATGACTACATCGCCAATCCCAGGGACGGGGTATACCGCGCAATCCACACAACGGTGATGTACCGGGGCACGACGCCACTCGAGATCCAGATACGCAGCCACGAGATGCACCGCGTGGCCGAGTACGGGCTGGCCGCTCACTGGCGCTACAAGGAAGGGGCCAAGGTGGACTCGGGCTTTGAGGAGAAAATCAGCATAATGCGCCAGCTTCTCGACTGGTACAAGGATGTTGGTGGAGCCGAGTTCCTGGAGTCGATGAGCGCCGACGTGTTTGCCGATACAGTGCTGGTCTACACGCCGAAGGGCGACATCAAGGAGCTACCGGCCGGTTCCACGCCGCTCGATTTCGCGTATCGAATCCACACCGACCTGGGCCATCGCTGCATCGGTGCCAAGGTCGATGGCAGAATGCGCCCGCTCAACTGTCAGTTGCAGAGCGGGAACGTGGTGGAGATAGTCACCACCAAGACGGAGAAGGGTCCCAGTCGCGATTGGCTCAACCCGGCCATGGGCTACCTCAAGACGTCACACGCCAAGGAGAAGGCCCGACAGTGGTTCAGGAGGCAGGAACGGGAGGAGAACATCCTGCGAGGCAAAGACCTGCTGGAGAAGGAGTTGCGGCGCCTTGGCGTATCGCTCTCCGAACGGGATCTGGCCGAGCTCTTCAAGCGTGAGAGCGTGGACGAGTTCCTTGCCGCCGTTGGCTCCGGCGACCTCAGCACGCATCAGATTGCCGCAAAGCTGACCGTCCAGCAGGATGAGCCCTCCGCTGTGCCCGAAACCGTGCGACAGCGGCCCCGGGCGGCCTCGGCGATCCAGGTTATGGGCGTAGGAGACCTGCTGACCCATCTCGCCCCATGCTGCAGCCCTGTCCCCGGGGATGATATCATCGGATATGTGACCCGCGCCAAAGGGGTCAGCGTTCACCGCAGGGACTGTCCGAATGTGGCCAATGTTGAAGACAAGGAGCGCCTGATCGAAGTGGAATGGGGCCACACGGAGGAGGTGTGTTCAGTCCCCCTATGTGTTGAGGCCTTCGACAGGGTGGGACTGCTTCGCGACATTTCCGCTGTCATCGCGGACGAGAAGGTGAATATAGCCACCCTGGATACGGTGGTACACAGCGATCGGACGACATCGATACACCTGACCCTTCAAACGCAGGGCATCGGGCAACTGAGCCGGATTCTCTCGAAACTCGAAGGGGTCAAAGGGGTAGTCAGTGTCGCACGCCATACACAGGAGGTAAAGCTTGCCAAGTAAGATCTCAGCCCGAAAAGCGGCACGCGTTGCGCAGAAGAAGGGCGAGCGCAACAAGCCTATCCGCAGCTCGGTCAAGACGCACGTCACCAAGGCGAGGAAACTCATCCAGGAGAACGACCTGGAGGCGGCGCGGGAGGCGGTACAGCAGGCAGCGCAAGCCCTGGATAGGGCTGCCCAGAAGGGTGCCATACACCCCAACAACGCAGCTCGTCGTAAGTCCCGCCTCGTGAAGAGGCTCAACGCGGCCGTCGCTGTCGGCACGGCGCCGGCAAGTCCAGAGAGCCAAGAGACATAAGACGGCGATGAGGCCATTCCACCACAGGCCATCTCCCACGACAACGACCAGATGCGAGGGCTGCGGCGGGGAATCCCCGCTCATCTCTCAGGCCCTGCCATTCTGTGTCGATTGCCTTCGTACGGACCTCGCCCGACTCCTCCCGCTCATACAACGGGCTCACGCTGAGGCGAGGAGGCCGTTCGGGTTGCCCCCCAGCGCTCCACGCAGCCATCAGGGCAAGCGGTGCACGCTTTGCGTCAATGCCTGCCAGATCGGCCCGGGGGAGACAGGCTACTGTGGTATGCGTGAGAACCGTGACGGAAAGCTTGTCGGGGCCAACGCCCAAAGGGGCAATGTCACCTGGTACTACGACTCCCTGCCTACGAATTGTGTTGCAGACTGGGTCTGCCCGGGAGGTACCGGTGCTGGCTACCCTGAGTTCGCTTACCGTGATGGTCCCGAACACGGGTACAAGAACCTGGCGGTCTTCTATCGGGCTTGCTCGTTCGACTGCCTGTTCTGCCAGAACTGGCAGTACCGGCTTTCGGCCAACGATGAAGCCACAGTCAGCCCTTCCACATTGGCTGACCAGGTGGATGAGCGAACCGCCTGCATTTGTTACTTCGGCGGCGACCCCACGCCACAGCTTCCTCATTCCCTTCGCGCCTCCAGGTTGGCTCTGGAAAGGAACAGAGGACGCATTCTGAGGGTATGCTGGGAGACCAACGGCTCAATGCACCCGTCGTTGCTTGAAGAGGCTGCCGAGGTCTCCCTTCAATCAGGTGGCTGCATCAAGTTCGACCTGAAAGCCTGGAGCGAAGGCGTTCACATCGCCCTCTGCGGTGTGACGAACAGGCGGACTCTGGAGAACTTCGAGCTTCTGGCGCGCCGCACCAGAGAGAGACCGTCCCCCCCGTTTCTCATAGCCAGTACCCTGCTCATCCCGGGATACGTTGACAGAGAAGAGGTGGCGCGTCTTGCCTCATTCATTGCCTCCCTCAATCCCGAGATACCGTACAGTCTCCTTGCATTTCACCCCCACTTCTTTATGTCCGATCTTCCCATGACCTCACGACAGCTCGCCTATGAGAGCCTCCAGACAGCCCGCGACGCCGGGCTGAAGAGAGTGAGGGTCGCGAATATCCATCTTCTCGCAGATAACTAGAGTTGCCGGCCCGTGCCGTCTTGTTTCGCCGAGTGTGATCGCCAGCGTCCCGAGAGAGGTTGAGAAGAGATGCCCGGTACCAGGCGAAAGGCCAGGACAATAGCCTTGCAGGTGCTGTACGAGGTCGATTCCGCTACCCACGACGCGGAAGAGACGTTGGAGCGGTTGGCGAACGAGTTCCCCCTACCCGTGGAGGGAGCGGAGTTCGCGCGCGGCCTGGTGACGGGGGTTTTGACAAACAAGGAAAGGCTTGATACGATAATCCAGAATCATGCCCCAGCCTGGCCGGTACAGCAACTCACTGCTATCGATAGGAATATCCTGAGGATTGCCATCTTCGAGATTCTGTTGGATAATAGGGTTCCGACCAAGGTCGCCATTAACGAAGCTGTTGACCTTGCGAAGACCTTCGGTAGCGACAATTCCTCCCGTTTTGTCAACGGAGTATTAGGCAGCGTAAGTGCCCAAGTGAGTGAGGAAAGGGGGTGACAAGGTGCCCACGGTTCTCGAAAGACTCAGAGCGATCGTCGTCGAACAGTTGGGCGTTGAGGAGCATCAGGTTGTTCCTGAAGCTTCCTTTGTTGATGACCTGAACGCCGATTCGCTGGACCTGGTCGAGTTGACCATGGCCATCGAGGAGGAGTTCAGCGATGACAACCGGGAAATCCGCATATCGGACGAGGATGCCGAGAAGCTGAAGACAGTGAAGGATGCCCTGGACTTCGTCAGGGAACTAGGGATAGAGGACGAGTAGCGGGGAGCGTTCGGAAGGCTTCACGGTCGCTCCAACAGGAATCTCTCTGCGGAAATGGCAGCGGTGGCGCCCTCGCCGGCAGCGACTATTGCCTGACGCGGCGAGTTCTTGCGGATATCACCCGCGGCAAAGACGCCCGGTATCTCAGTCTCCATTCCTTGACCGGTAAGGATACGTCCGTCTTCATCCAAAGGGATTGCCCCCCCCTTCAGGTAGTCAGTCTGAGGATGGAGTCCTACATAGACGAAGACTCCCGATACGGCGACGTCCGTTTTTTGGTTCGTTTTCACATTCCGTACCACAAGACCCTGGACCCGGTCCGGTCCGACAATCGCCTCCACCACCGAATCCCACAAGAACTCCATCTTTGGGTTGGCAAAGGCCCTCTCCTGATGCAGCTTCGACGCCCGAAGCTCATCGCGGCGATGAATCACGATCACCTTTGAGGCAAACCTGGTCAGCACAAGGGCCTCCTCCACCGCCGAGTCCCCCCCTCCAACGACAGCCACCACCTGGTCTCTGAAGAAGGCGCCGTCGCAGGTGGCACAGTACGACACTCCCTTGCCCAGCAGTCCCTCCTCACCGGGCACGTTGAGCTTGTTGTACTGAGCACCACCGGCGATGATGAGCGCCCCTGCCATGTAGTCACCCTGGTCGGTCCTTACCACCTTCCTGTCCCTGTCACTGAGGTCGACGCCGGTCACCTCAGCGGCAACCGTTTCAAGGCCGTACTTGGTCGCCTGCTCATACATGAGCTGCCCCAGGTCGAACCCGGAGATGCCCTCGGGGAAGCCGGGGTAGTTCTCGATACGCTCGGTATTGGTGATCTGGCCGCCGAAGATAGCCTTCTCAATGAGCACCGCGCTCAATCGCGCCCGTGACACGTAGAGGCCAGCGGTCAGACCTGCCGGCCCTCCCCCTATGATGACAACCTCGAACGACTGTTCCACAGTCCACCTCCGTGACCCTGATAGATGCTCTACAGACTGGCTCTCCCGGGGAGAGCCACCTCGCTAGCGCGATACCGTCCGTGGGCTAGCCGATGATCTCATCGATAGCCTTCTTGAGCTGAGCCTTGGGCCTGAAGCCGAGAACCTGGCCAACGGGCTGACCGCCCTTGAACACCAGAAGCGTGGGGATTGCGGTGATGCCGTACTTGCTGGCGTTGGCTGGCTGCTCATCGACATTGATCCGGGCGAAGCCAAGCTTGCCCTCGTACTCACTTGCCAGCTCACCCAGTATAGGGGCCACCGCCTTGCACGGTGCACACCACGGCGCCCAGAAATCCACCAGCATCGGCACGTCCGCTTTCAGGATTGACTCCTCAAACGACCCATCGTCGACCGTCAAGACTTCAGCCATAGACTGCCCTCCCTTACGTTACTCCCATCTGTATAGCCTGGACGACTCCTCGCTCAACGGACTGTTGCGCGATGAAGATTGCATTCTTGATTGCGGTGGCTTCACTCCTGCCATGCGCCACAATCACATTCCCATTCACCCCGATTAGTGGGGCCCCGCCGTACTCCGAGTACTCCAGCTTCCTCGTGAAGCTGCGCAACGCCGGTTCGAGGAAGAAGGCGGCAATCTTGAAGTACAGCCTGCTGGCCAGCTTCTGCCTCAGCGACAGAAGCATGAACTCGCTTATACCCTCGTTGGCTTTGAGCACCACGTTGCCGGTGAAGCCGTCGGTGACCACCACGTCCACCACACCGGTGACGATGTCCCTCCCCTCCACATTGCCCACGAAGTTCAGACCCGACTCAGCGAGCAGCCTGTGACCTTCCCGAACCAGCCGGTTTCCCTTGCTGTCCTCCTCGCCGTTGGCCAGCAGTCCTATTCTCGGCCGCTCGATCCCGAACAGCCTCTCCATGTAGACACTTCCCATACGGGCGAACTGGAGAAGCTGCCTCGGCCTGCAATCCACATTGGCCCCTACATCGAGAAACAGCACCTGCGGCCACGGCGGCGGAAACAGGAAACTCAACGCGGGGCGGTCGATTCCCGCCACACCACCCAGGGTGAGTAACGCCGCCGTAACAACAGCGCCGCTGTTTCCGGCGGAGACGAACGCCGATGCTTCGCCATTCTTCAGCAGGTTCATGCCCACCACAATCGATGAGTCGTGCTTGGACCGCACCGCCTTGGTCGGCGTCTCGTCGAATCCCACCACCTCGCTCGCATCGACGACGGGTAGATTCACGTTGAAGCTCCTCAGCTCCGACTCCACCACCCCGTTCCTCCCGACGAGTATCACCTTTGCTCCTCTCTCGCGCACCGCGTCCACCGCCCCTCGCACCACCTCTCTGGGAGCATGGTCACCCCCCATAGCATCAAGGGCTATTCTCATGTCAGTTGCCCACCTTCTCCCACATGTCGCAGCGCCCTCCCCATCGGGCAACCACCTTGCCGTTCAGGAACACCTGAACCACCTCACACCTGCCGGGGCAGGCGTGGCACTCGAACGAGGAGGTACGATACCTGGCCTGAGCTATCTCGAATCCGTTGAACCTGGTGCCGTTCCCGCGAGCGGCCATCTCCTCATGGGCCAGAAGCGCCGCGCCAATGGCCCCCATCACCTCGTGATGCGCGGGAACGATGAGACTGAGTCCCAGAGCTTCCTCGAGAGCCCTGACAATCCCCCTGTTGAAAGCCACGCCCCCTTGAAACACAACAGGAGGAAGGACCTCCTTCCCCAGGGTCACGTTGTTGAGGTAATTGCGGGCCATCGCCTGGCACAGACCGTAGACGATATCCTCTATCCGGTGTCCGGTCTGCTGCTTGTGTATCATGTCCGATTCGGCAAATACAGTGCACCTGCCGGCAATGCGTACCGGCTTCCTGCTTCCGAGCGCCCTGTTCCCGAAATCGTCAATCGCCATGTTCAGCCGCGCCGCCTGCTGATCAAGGAAGCTCCCCGTCCCAGCGGCGCATACGGTATTCATGCCGAAGTCGGTGACGATGCCGTCCCTGATGAGAATGACCTTGCTGTCCTGCCCGCCGATCTCGATGACCGTCTGAACATCCGGGACGGCCTGCAGCGCCGCCACGGCGTGAGCGGTGATCTCGTTCTTCACCAGGTCAGCGTTAACGATCAACCCCGCCAGGTAGCGCGCGCTCCCCGTGGTGCCGACACCTTTGACCTCGGCATCCCGGGGAAGACTCCCGGCCAGGTCCTTGAGGCCCTGCTGCACCGCGGCAATCGGCTCCCCCTGGGTACGCAGGTACAGTGACGACAGAAGCCCATCCCCCCCATCAAGCACGGCGAACTTCGTGGTCACCGACCCAGCGTCGATTCCCAGATAGACGTCCATCCGTCAGCAGCCTCTTCCGCCGCAATCCCGCCTTGCGTCGCGACCACACTCACCCACCCCAGTCCAGCGCACGTCCACCTCCATCAACCCCGACCTCCCTCATCCTGACTGGCGGCAAACTCGTCACGCACCCGCTTCATCTCCTCCGGCCGCGCGATAAGGTCGACGACGGTCATGGCCATCCCTTTCGCCCCGTCCACGAGACCCTGGTGCCCGTTCTCCGACGCCGCAGCCTCAGCGAACTCCAGGGAGTGAGGCACGACGTCCAGAGTAGCGATGGCAATCATCGGGTGAATGCTGGGAACGAGAACGCTCACGTTGCCCATGTCGCTGCTGCCAAGGCCTCTCTCCATGGGTGGCAATATATCCCGGCCAAGGGTCTTGATGTTATGGGAATAAAGCTCAGCAAGCGCGACGTTGCATCTCAATGGGGCGTAGTATGACGCCCACTCGTACTCCAGGCGGGCGCCGGTGGCCAGCGCGGCTGCCTTGAAACAGTTTAGCACCTTCTCCTTCAGCTCTTCAAGGTAGAAATCGAACTCGGACCGCACCAGGAAGGTCGCCGAACTGAAGTCTGGGACGACGTTGGGTGCCTCACCTCCATGGGTGATGATCCCGTGGACTCGTGCCCGCTCGCTAATATGCTGCCTGAGCGAATTGACCCCGTTGAAGCCCTGTATCACCGCCTCCAGGGCGTTGATGCCCCCCTCGGGATTGCCGGCGGCGTGGGTAGCCTTGCCGAAGAACCGGACTTCAAGGCGGATACAGGCCAGGGCCTGCATACTGGCCATGTCCAGCCCATAGGGGTGCACCAGCATGGCGGCATCCAGGTCCTGGAAGGCCCCTCTCTCGGCGAGCATCACCTTGCCCCCGAATGATTCCTCGGCCGGCGTGCCCACGACGGCCACGCTGCCCCCTATCTCATCTACCACGCCACGCACCGCAACCCCGGCGGCCACTGCGGCGGTGCCGATTATGTTGTGACCGCAGGCATGCCCCACCTTCGGGAGGGCGTCGTACTCGGCGAGAAGCCCGACCCTGGGCTCGCCCGAACCGTACGTAGCCTTGAACGCGGTCGGCAACTCGCATACGCCCCGCTCGACCTGGAATCCGTTTCTCTCAAGGTACTCGGCCAGCCAGCCCGAGGCCTTGACCTCCTCGAAGGCCAGCTCCGGGTTGCTATGAATCCTCAGACTGAGCTCTACCAGCTCGTCTCGGCGGGCGTCGATCTCGGCGACCGCGCTGCCCTTCAGCTTGTCAACGTCCAATACATCTCCTCCAAGTCGCAATGGCCTCCACGATTATAGACGAAATCGGCGACTATTCCCACCGCCTGGACGGCGCCCTGCGCTACACGCCGTATCTGTCCCTGAGGATGCCGGAGACTTCCGCCAGGATGCCAAAGGCCCTTGCCACGCTCTCTTCCTCGATGGCCCCGGGCTGGCACGCCTTGACTTCGGCCTCCATGTCCCTGACGCAACACCTCGCCGGTGCTATGAGCGCCTGCTCGGCAATCCGCCTGCCACAGACGTCGGTTCTCTGCGCCACCACTTCCCAGTAGCCGGCGAGGCGCTCCGCCAGCGACTGCGGCGTCTCCCTCGACAGCGCCGCCGACTCTGTCGGGACTATCCCCCACGATATCACCCTGCGGCCATCCCGCAGGAAGTCTGCCACAGCGCTCGCATACGCCACGGGCATGGACTCCATCTGGTAGCCGTCGAAGGACAGGAGGTCGACCCCCAGTCCGAGAAGGTAGGGCAGGTTCACGTTGGGGCAGAGATGCAGTCCCCTGGGCCCCTCAAGGCCCTGCACGAAGCTGGCGTAGTCGCGCTTCGCCTGCATGTCATTGTAGCCGGAAAGCCCGCTGAACACGAAGCCCAACCCGGGCTCATCCACCCACACGAAGGCGTTGCGGTTCCTCTGCCTGAGCTGACGGTACTGGACGTTCACCTTCTTCTGGATGAAATCGAACAGAAGCGCTCTCACTTCGTCGTTGTAGATGATCGGCTTCCGCTCCTCGTCAAGCACGTTGAAGCCAAGGCTGACCGCACCGGTAACCTGCCCGTGTATCGCGTGGTAGCCGCTGAGGTCGGCTTCCAGGAACCTGCGGTATACTGTGGAGTAGTCTCCGCTCAGTTCGTAGGTCTCGTCCCGGTCCATCTTCTCCGCGAAGTCCGTGAGCTCTTCGTAGAACCTCGCCGAGTCAAACACCACTTTCTCGTTCTCCATGTCAGCCGAAACGCCCGGGAAACCGACCGATGCCTGGGCGTACATGTCCTCGTGGAAGCCTATCCTGGGAAGCTGCGGCCAGAACGGCACGTCGAGGCTGGAGACGAGGCGGAGCGCCTCCTCCACATCGGTATGAGGCATGATGGCCATGGCCGTGGTCCTGCATTGTCCCTCCAGTGCCATGCGCTGTCCCCCAAGGGAAGAAGGATAGCAAGAGGCCCGCGCCGACGCAACACTGCACGCGGGCGTTTCACCCTCACCCTATCCCTCTCCCTCAAGGGAGAGGGTTTTTTCGCTCTCGCCGCGGTGCTCGTGGCACCGAGGCGTCGGCAGCCTGCGGAAGCTGTCCTCCCTCCCCTGGCGGGAGGGAGCCAGAGGGAGGGGGAAAGCTCTCCCCGCTGCTCGCCCTTCGACAGGCCTGTCCTGAGCGAAGCCGAAGGGCTCAGGGCGAACGGTCACGAACCAGCCCTTCGCGGCAAGTCGCCCCCCAGCCGTTCGTGGTGAGCCTGTCGAACCATGAACGGCCCCGTGCCTTCCCCCAGTCGGAGCCGTCTCGCACCGGGTCCGGCGCTTGACAAGCCGCCGCCGTCTACTTACCCTGTTGGGTCGTTTCCGGTCGTTCTCGCGGACGCATTCGCGCTGCAGCCGGAGACGCTTCCATATGTATCAGCCGAGAACGGAAGTCTCACCATCTGAGGAGGAGGGAGCATATGATAAAGCAGAAGGCATTCGCTGTCGTGGGTTATCTGATGATCGCCTCTGTCATCGCCGTGTCGCTTTCAGCGGGCTGTTCAGCCGGGGAGCAGACGTCCAACAACGAGACAACCGGCTACAGTAAGGGCCAGCAGTGCGTCACAGCCGTGCTGTGGTACCAGACCGCAGCCGAGGCTCGAGCGCTCTACTACCAGGCCTTCAACCTGGCCGAAATGAGGCTGGATGAGGCTCTCCAGTCACACGCAGGCGACAAGAAGCTCGCTGTGGTGGTCGACATTGATGAGACTGTCCTGGACAACAGCCCGTGCTACGCCGAGT
>JAXHUA010000074.1:0-12934 GCA_034189695.1 Chloroflexota bacterium
CTCTCCGATTCCTTCAGCGCCTGCTCGATCCGCTTGCGCTCCGTGATGTCCTGAAGCGTCTCAATGGCTCCAAAGACCCTGCCTTCCTGGTCTCGGATCGGCGCGGCGGTGAAGAACAACCATCTTCCGCCGTCCCCAATGTGCGGGAAGAAGTCCTCCGCCTCATAGGCTCCCTCGATCAAAGCCGACTTGCCGTACTTGCCCTGGTAGAACCTGGCGATGAGGTCCTCAGGCACGTTGTCTACCACGAAGTCTACAACCAGGTCAGCCATGACCGGCCTTTCACTTCGGTAGAAAGCCTTCCACTGCTTGCTGGTGCCCACCACCTCGGTCGCTGGGACGCCGGTCAGGTTCTCACAGGCCCTGTTCCAGTGCGTAACGACGTGCAGGTTGTTCACTACGAAGATCGGCACTGTGCTTCCGTCGACTATCTGGGACAGTTCAACCTCGCTCTCCCGTAGTGCTTTCTCGGCTCGCTTCTCCTCGGTCACGTCCCGGGCGATGTTGTGGAAGGCGACGGGCTTGCCGTCTTCGGTGATCAGGCGTGTCGTCAGATCCATCACCGCTTCGGTCCCATCTCTGCGGAAGATATGCTGCTCGTAGCGCTCATCAAGGGGTTCTCCACTGAGCAGTCTTCGCTTGACCTCTTTCGCGAGATGGTATGCCTCTTGAGAGAGGAACTCAGTGACCCTCCTCCCCAGCAGTTCGTTGACGGTGTAGCCCGTCATCTTCTCGCACGCCTTGTTGGCCACGGTCATTCTGCCCTCGAGGTCGTGCATCCAGATGGCGTCGCTGGCGTTCTGAAAGAGTTCGCGATAGCGTTCCTCCGAGGAGCGCATCTCGGACATCGCTGTCCGGAGCTTGTCACGGTCTTCTCGTATCTTGCGCCGCGCTGCGATGAACGATATGCCAAGAACCCCGATCAACACGGCAATGAGCGTCTCCACCAGGGCGTCCGCCGGGGACGGTGAGATGATGATTAGCCGTGGCAGCATGGCCGCAAGCGTGGCCACCAGTAAGCCTATCGCGGGTCTGGTGCCAAATGCCCAGCACGAGTAGGCGACCAGGAGAACGTAGATGAGACGGTCGGCTGTGTGTCGCGATACGCCGAATAGCACGCTGACCGAAATGTGGCTGACAACGGGCACGTTCTGGAGCAGTTCGTGGTAGTGACTGATTGTGGTGGCAACCAGAAGCACAGCAATAACCCAGAAATGGGGGCTACGGAGCGCTTTCTTGGATATGAATGACAAACGTGAAAGACCCATACCGTTTCGCGGTGTCTCTGTGCGGGAACGTCTGGACCGGTCCCAGCTCTAGTCTTGTCCCTGTCTCTCAGCCAGATCGTCCAGCGTGAGCCAGCCCTCTCTGACACCCTTGACTATCGCTTCGGTACGCGAGGCCACGCCGAGCTTGTTGAAGATGTTCGACAGGTGAGCTTTCACGGTGCGGACACTGAGGAAGAGTTCGGCGGCGATATCCTTGTTGCTCATGCCTCTTGCTGCCAGCTTGAGGATCTCTGACTCTCTTTCGCTGAGGGGTTCTGCGATCTTCCGTTCAGCAGCGCCGGTCTGGTTCTGATGCATGCGATGCTTGAGTATCTTGGCGATTATGGTTGGGTGAAGCACCGATTCACCTGCCCGGACGGTTCGAACAGCCTCTACCAGGTCCTGCCCTCGTGCGCTCTTGAGGAGATACCCGGCTGCGCCGGCCTCGAGCAGTCCAATCACGTAGCGATCGTCGTCGTACGCCGTCAGAATCAGCACCGCCGTGCCCGGACTGACCTTGCGGATCTGCTTGGTCGCCTCAATGCCGGACAGCCTCGGCATGACAATGTCCATTACCACCACGTCAGGCTTGAGTTTGGAGCACAGGCTGACCGCTTCGTCACCGTCACTCGCCTCCGCCAGTACCTCTATGTCGTCGTGCTGCTCAAACGCGCTGCGTATTGCCTCCCGCAGCAATGGGTGATCGTCGGCGATAAGTATCCTACTTCTCGCCTTGACATTCTTCATGCCCGTCGCTTTCTTGGGTGAACTTCCCATCTTGGCGCACCCCAGATTATATGACATTGGTACAGGTAAGGCAATGCCCCTTGTTCCTAGTACCTCGGTACATGTTCAAGTGCACTCTTGGACACTGCAAAATAGAGCGAGGGGCCGATGAATCAACAGGCGCATGTTGGTAATCTGTACGTGGAAAGGGAAAAGCAGGCAGGAAGGAGCCAACACGATGCATACTTTAGCAAGGAATCAGGCGACGGAGTTGGAGCAGCCCACAGAGCTCACTACCAAGGAGGTCACGAAGGGACGCGAGGTAGTACTGGACGTTCTCGAAAGAGCTGCCGAGGAGAGCGATTTCCTTGGCCGACTTGCCGAGGATCCGAATGAGGCGCTTGCTGAGTACTACACGTTGAGTGCCGAAGAGAAAGCGGCGCTGACCAGCGGCGACATCAAGAAGATAGAGACGTGGGTCGGCAAGCTGGATGACCGGCTGGCAACCTGGCTGTGGTGCCGGTTGAGCCAGGAGAAGTGGTAATCGCGGCGAAGGGACGCCGCCAACCCGTGTGACAGGTCCAGCTTCTTACCAGTTTGGACGAGACGAGTGAGGGAGGTGTGCCGGTGGAGCAGAGCAAGCTGCCAAAGCCTATTGATGAGTTGGCCAAGAAGGCGGCTTCAGATTGTCTTCCGCCTGGCGAGATAGCGCGGAAGGCCGAGGCCGTCGGCGTGACAAAGTCAAGCCTCAACACCTTAAGCACGATTCTGCTTGGGATACTGGCTGGCGCTTTCATCGGTCTGGGCGCCATGCTGTGCACACTGGTTACCACTGATGCCAGCATGGGCTTCGGCCCGACCAAGTTGCTCGGGGGCATCGTTTTCTGTCTAGGCCTGATTCTCGTTGTGCTGGCGGGCGCGGAGCTGTTCACTGGAAACTGCCTTCTGGTGATGGCATGGTACAGTGGCAAGGTGAGCTTCGCTCGCTTGCTTCGTAACTGGGGACTGGTGTATTCGGCTAACCTGATCGGCTCTCTGGCGCTGGTGGCACTTGTGTTCTACAGCTTCCAGTGGGGATTCAACGGGAGCGGTGTCGGGGCCAACGCGGTCAGTATCGCCAACGCCAAGGTGAACCTATCGTTTGGCGCCGCCCTCGCTCGAGGCATTCTGTGTAATGCGCTGGTGTGTCTGGCCATCTGGCTCGCTTTCAGCGGCCGCACTCTGGTAGACAAGACGCTCGGCATCCTGTTCCCTATTACGGCCTTCGTCGCGGCCGGATTCGAACACAGTATCGCTAATATGTATTTCATACCGATGGGCATCCTGCTGGCGAATCAGCCTGCGGTTCTCGAGGCAGCCGGCCTGAGTTCGGCCGCCGTAGCCAACCTCACTGTGGGAGGGTTCGTCGGCAACCTGATCCCGGTGACGAT
Organism: Chloroflexota bacterium; assembly: GCA_034189695.1. GTDB lineage: Bacteria > Chloroflexota > Dehalococcoidia > E44-bin15 > E44-bin15 > JAXHUA01. The sequence goes on from JAXHUA010000074.1 coordinate 3,425, forward strand.
CGGGAACATCATCGGCGGCAGTGTCCTGGTTGGCACGGTCTACTGGGCCACATATCTGCGACAGGACCGCGCCGACATGGCCGTCGCGGCCAAACGCTGGTTGAAGACTATGGTTCCTTCGTTCGGCAGGGCGAAACGAGAGCAGCCGGTTGAGGCGGCTGATAAGAGCCGGGTGCTCCGGGAGGCGCTGGCGCGAACCGTCGTCGCCAAGCACGCTGACAAAGAGCCCGTTGGCGTACCGATGAGCCGGGGCAGCACGGGTCTCCGGGAAGTGCTCGCCAGGGCGGTGCTGGCCAAATCCGCTGGGGACGACAGCTTCTTCAAGAGGCTGGCCCAGAACCCCGACGAGGTCCTGAAGGACTACGAACTGGAACCCGAAGAGCGGGAGGCTCTGGCCAGTGGCGATGTCAGTTGGCTTGAGTCCAAGGTTAGTTCGCTACGAGACCCTCTGGCAGCGTGGGTCGCCCTGAAGCTCGCTTCGAATAGAGACAAGAGCTAGGTTCCATACCTGCGGGGCGCTGACTGATCCTTGTCGATGGTGTCAGTCAGCGCTTTGACATTCAGTTCTCCATCGCAAAGGTATCATTCCTGTCGCTGCGCGCTCTCGCGCTGGCGGTAGGCTTCGATGTAGCGTCTGGCGCGGCTGTCGCGATTCATGATGAGGTCAGCGGCCAGCACTGCCGGGCGCACCCTGGCGGCGTCGACAATAAGGCAGTCCACGCCGCCGGCGATGACCATGGTCACAAAGGCGCTGTTGAGCAATGCGCGGTCTGGAAGGCCGAACGAGATGTTGCTGGCGGCGAGGGTGAGATTTACCCCCAGCTCGGACTTGATCCGGCGGGCCGTCTCCAGGGCGGCCACCCCTGAGCCTGTATCGGCGCCGACTGCCAGCGTGAGGCAGTCGATCACCAGGTCGCTGCGTGGGATGCCGGCTTTCTCAGCCCGTTCGACCAGTCTGTGAGCGATGGCGACCCGCCTCTCGGGGTCTCTGGGGATCCCCTCGTCATCCTGCACCAGTCCGACGACGGCCGCTCCGTACTCGCGTACAAGCGGTAGAACGCTGTCGAGGGACTCCTGCTCGCCCGTGACCGAGTTTATGAGCGGCTTGCCCTGGTAGACTTTCAGGGCTGCTGCGAGGGCCTCGGGGTTTGCGCTGTCCAGACACAGGGGCAGACCCACGACCTCCATGACGGCCTGCACTGCCCTGGGGAGCACGGCCACTTCGTCAATGCCGAACGTGGTCACGTTGACATCGAGGATATCGGCACCAGCCTCCGCCTGGGCCACTGCTTCCGCGCGGACGACCTCCATATCGCCTGCCTTCAGCGCCTCGGCCAATCGCTTCTTGCCAGCCGGGTTAATGCGTTCGCCTATCAGTACCGTTGGCTGGCCCTCTCCAATCGCCACTTCCCTGGTTGCACTTGATATCCTAGTCTCCATCGGCGGCCTCCCTCTTCCCCTTCTCCAGGCGGTAGCGCCCCAGGTAGTTGGCTTGAACGAAAGTGTCGGTGAAGTATGGTGCGCTCGCCAGCTCTATGTACTCCACCCGCGTGGCCAGACGCTGCGCCTCGTCGCGCTTGCTCAGAGAGATCAACGCCTGCTTGGCCCCCATTCCGGCGGCGTTGCCCACCTGCCTGAAACGGTCGAGCGGTATGGACGGCAGCATGCCGATTGTGATGGCGCTCGGCAGGTCGATGTAGCTGCCGAATGCCCCGGCGATGACGACCTGGGCGATCTCGGGCTCGGCGACACCGTTCGCCTCAAGGAGCACCTGGATGCCACTGCGGATGGCTGCCTTGGCCAGCTGGATTTCACGCACGTCCTTCTGTGTTATGACAATGGCGGAGCGCCCGCCCTCTTTTCGCCCCTCAGCCAGAACGAACTGGCGTTTCCCGCTCGCTGAACCCATCCGAGGGTGGCCGTCCTTCATTCGCCCACCCTGGTCTATGATTCCGTTCAGGTGCATCTGGGCCAGGGCATCCAGCACCCCAGAGCCGCAGATGCCGACTGGCTCCTGGTCGTCGATGGTCTGGTACTGGACCTCGCCGTCGGCAATGCGCACCCGTTCAATGGCGCCACTGGCGGCCCGCATACCGTGCTTGATCTGGTAGCCCTCGAATGCCGGCCCCGATGCGCAGGACACCGTGGTTATCCTGCCGTCGACTATGAGAGAGACCTCGGTGTTGGTGCCGATATCGATGGCAACCAGCGGGCCCTTTGAGCCATACGCTCCTGTTGCCAGGAGCATGGCCACGTGGTCCGCGCCGACGAACCCGGCGATGTTCGGCAGAAGGTGGACGTAGGCTCCGGGTGCGACCTTGGCGCCAAGGTCCCGCGCCTTAACGTCCACGGCACTCCCGATTGCCGGCACGAAAGGGGCGAGCACAAGCTGGCGCACCGGCAGTCCGAGGAACAGGTGATGCATGGCGGTATTGGCAACGACGACCGCCTCCACTATCTGTTCCGCATCCGCCTCGGCCTCACCGCACAGCTCCTGGGACAGCTCGTTCAAGGCGCCGACCGCGGCCTGCTGCAATTCAGCGCCTATCGCTGGAGACTTGATGGAAGCATTGATGCGGCTGATGATGTCCTCGCCGTAGCTTATCTGCGGGTTCATCATCCCCTTCGCGGTCAGCGTCTTTCCATCGCTCAGGTCGATGAGATAGCCGGCTATCTTCGTTGTGCCGAGGTCCACGGCGATTCCCAACTGGCGACTCCCGGTGGGGCCCACAGCCACAACTTCATCGTGACGGGCCGAAGCGCGGCAGTGCCACTTCCACGCCCTCAGCCTGGGCGACATGGCACGGACCACCCCTATGTCGACGGTCTGGCACTGTACGCTGTGCTGGCTTGCCAGCGCCTTGAGGAGTCGATCGGCGTCAGCCTGAGGCTCTGACAGCGATGGGGCCTCCAGTTCCAGGTTGTATCCCGTCACCGGAGGCTCCGGGCTGACGGCTATCTCCAGCCCTTCGACCTGAGTGCGCTGCGGGGTGGGCATCGACTCCGAGGGGATACTGAGCTTGCAGTCGCTGAGAGGATAGGCCTGGCACGCCAGCCGCCACCCTTCCGCCAGTTCTTCGGCTGGGAAGGCCTCTTTTTCGGTGGCGGTGGGCTCTGACACGGCGCCACTCATCACCTGGACTCTGCACGTGCGGCAGGTCCCCTGCCCTCCACAGAGGCTCACAATACCCACGCCGAGCCGGCGGGCGCAGGCCAGAAGCGACTCGTCGGCCTGGCACTGACCTCTCCGGCCCACTGGCTCGAAATCGACGATGTAGGATTCCATATTCCCCCTTCGCCTAGGCTCTCGCCTTCGCCGCAGCCGCGCCCCGCATGCTGTAGGGACAGGTCTTCCGCAGGCTGCAACGGGCGCAGACCTCCTCCTGCGTCCAGGTGGGCATGTGCGCGCCTATGCCGATCACCATGGAAACCGATTTCTGTGGGGACATCACCCCCGAGCTGGTGAGGCTCACCCCTATCTCGTCCGACTGCACCAGGTTCAGCATCTGCCATTGCTCCGTTATGGGAAAGCCTGGCATACCCGGGACGAGCGGGCTGCTGGCCTCCAGACCTCGGGCGACGGCCTCTCGTTCCACAAGCTTGCACGACTCTATTACCAGGGAGTCCACCGCCGCGGTCCCGATGCCGTCGAGGAGCAGACTACGAAGTGGCTCCCTCGCCTCGGAGTAGCGTGTCACCTGCTCTTCGAGGTTGGGGCCAATGGTGCATACCGCCAGCCCGAGTTCCTTTGCATCAGGCAGCGCTGCCGGAAGGGCTGGGGCGTCAAGGGTGACGCCGCCATCGAGGTGTATGTAGTCGCGTCCCATCCTGGTGATGGGGTATGTCTCATAGGCAACGGCTGGTTGCAGAAGGCGCCCGCGTCTCACTTCAGCCAGGAGTCCCTTGATAGTATCCCTGATCTCGGGCCTGAGCCGCGAGTGTTCCTTGATTCCCTCGCGGCGAAGCAGTTCCCTGGAGCGCAGATTCAGACGGATGTCGCGGACTACGGACACGCCTACTCCTCTCTGTTGTTGCCTGGCGAGATACGCAGGGGCATCCGGCAATGGGATGCCCCCTCGCGGCCACAGTGCTGGTTGGAACGACTACTTGTATACGCCATACTCCTTGGTGAAGTCAACCATCGCCTTGACGTTCTCATGCCTGGCCTCGTCGAACCAGATTCCACAGTCGACCATGAGGCCGCCTCCTTTGCCGACGACGTCGATGAGTTCCTTGACGTAAGCCTTCACGTCTTCCGGCGTAGCGGCGCAGAGCAGCGTCACCGGCACGTTGCCCCTGAAGCAGACGGTGTCGCCGAGGACTTCCTTGGCCTCGTGGATGTCCACCTTCTCGAACCAGTACATCGCTTTGCCCCTGGGTATGTCGCTGATTACCTCGAGGCGCGACGTGTAGTCGCCTTCGTACAGCGGCATGGGTATCAGGCTGGCGTCGATTATTCCGAGCATCACTTTCTGCAGGCCCGGCCAGTAGAAGGTCTTGAACTGCTCCAGTGACATGAAGCCCTCGTGCCCCTTGTGGAGCATGAGGCCCACGATGGGACACCCCGCCTGCTGTGCCTGCTCCACGCCCATCTTGACCAGGATTGGGACGAGTCGGTCCATCGTTTCCAGCAGCTTGTCCGGATGTCTGTACATGTCGACCATCACGCCCTGCGTGCCTCTGAACCAGTCCCCCACTATGTCGTAGGGTGCCGCCGATTGGCCGCCGAAGCCACTGGGAAAGCCCATCGACTGGAATTCCATGGTCTCCGTGCCCATGTGCATCGCCCACTTAAGGGCTTCTGAAGCTGCGTTTGCCAGCGAATTCAGCGCGTTGGCCACGTCTGGCACCCCCAGGGGAATGAGGTTGAAGAGTATGGATATGTAGTAGCCGAACCACTCGTGGAATGGGCGGATCCCCTTCAGCGCTTCGAGGGCGCCGCACACTCGTGGCAGATAGGTCCTGAGCATGAAGTCGGATGGGTTGTCAATGAAAGCGTCGTAGAACTCCTCCGCTGATACGTACTCCCCCTCCACGAACCGGAACACGTGTTTGGGATCGACTCCTCTCCCTGGCAGCCTGAGCAGCCTGTAGTCGAGCGCTTCAAGAGCGGGGCCGGGGAGGGCATAGCCCGAGCCAATGAACAGGTCCGGTTCGAAGTCGGCCAGCGTCTTCATCCACGCCGCGTGCGCCTTGTCGTAATCGAACATCGCCTCCTCGCAGGTGTACCCATTGTCGATGGCGGGGAAGAAGCCGAAACTGGGAACGATAGGCACCCTGTCCGGAATCTTAAGCTGGATCACATCGGCGATTCTCTTGGTTCTTTTCCGATAGTTGTCCTCGGCTTTCGCGTCCTTGAACTGGATGCCTGGTGCCGAGCACCAGTTGCTCAGCGTCTCCTCGGTCTTATCGGTCATTCCTTGCCTCCTTGGCTTGCGAAGCCATGCACTTCTGGGTACGCACCAAGCGCCGCGTCCACGCCCGTCCCACGGCTCAGGGAGCTCTGCGCCGGCGCCGCTCTCGGCGACTAGCGATACACGCCGTATTCCTTGGTGAAATCGGTCATCGCCTTCACGTTCTCCGGCTTCGAATCGATGAGTGGCACGTCGGCGTCCATGATGTAGCCGCCTCCCTTGCCCACGACGTCGATGAGCTTCTTGCAGTACGCCCTGACGTCGTCGGGGGTCCCGGTGCACAGCAGGGACTCGGGCGGGCCGCCGGTCAGGCAGGCTATGTCGCCGAGCACTTCCTTCGCCTTGAAGATGTCCTTCTCAATGTGGTATACGACCTTGCCCTTGGGCACATCCTTGATGATCTCCAAACGCGAGGTATATTCCCCCTCGGTGTAGACGTACGGTATCAGTCCCTCAGCGATGAGGCCATCCAGTACTTTCTTGAGGGTGGGCCAGTAGAAGGTCCGGTACTGCTCGTCCGACATCAGCCCCTCGAAGCCTTTGTGGAGGAAGATTGCCACCAGGGGTATGCCGGTGGCGCGGGCGCCGCCGACTCCCGACTGAATCATCCACGGGGTGATCTTCTCACACGCAGCGAGCAACTCGTCTGGGTTGCGATACATGTCTATCATCGCCCCTCGAGTTCCCCTGAGGAAATTGGCGAGGAAGTCGTAGGGCGCGTGTGAGACTGCCAGCACGAAGGTTGGAAACCCCATCTCAGCCATCTCCCGGATGAAGGCGAGAAAGGAGTTGAACCACTTGAAGGCCTCGGCTGAGGCCTTGGAGAGGGATTCGAGGGCGGCGAGGCACTCCGGGGCACCCATAGCCGCAAGTGCGTCGAACATCCCCTGGTACCAGCAGATGATCCCATGGATCGGTGGGAGACCGGCCAGTGGTGCCAGGGCAGTGTAAACCTTGGGGAAGTGGGCCCGTATCATGTAGTCCGACGGATCATCGAGGGACCAGCCGTAGTCCTCCGGCTTCATCGGCTCATATACCTCCACCCCGTCGAGCTTCTGGCCTGGCTCGATGAACTGGTACGGCGATGTCGCCCTGACTCCGTGGCCGGGCCACCTAAGGGGCTTGTAGCGAAGGTGCTCGAATACGGGACCCGAGTACGTGAAGGGGGCAACGTATTCGTCCCACTCGAAGTCCGATACGGTCTTCTTCCACGCAGTATACGCCTTGCTATAGTCGTACATCGCCTCTTCGACGGTAATCCCCGCGTACTTGAGGGGAAAGAACTCGGCATCTGGCACGATCGGGACTCTATCGGGCACACGAAGGTGGATGGCATCGTCCACCCCCTTGGCTCTTTCTGCGTATAGCTCCTCAGGAGTCTTAGCCATTTCACTTACCTCCTGCCCACTTCTTGGCCAGCGCCACCGCAGTCATGGCGTCTCTGCCGTAGGCGTCGGTGCCGGTGTACTTCCTTATGTCCTCGTCAATTGGACCACCCCCAACCATAATCTTCACTTTGTCCCGCAGGCCGGCAGCCTTGAGCGCCTCGATGGTAGCCTTCATCGAATCGTAGCACAGGGTCAGAAAGCCGCTGAGCCCGAGTATCGGCGCCCCCGTTTCCTTGACCTTGTCGACGAACTTCTGAGGTGGCACATCCACGCCGAGGTCGAACACCTCGAATCCGTTGATGTCCAGCATGAAGGCCACGATGTCCTTGCCAATGTCGTGGATATCCCCGGCGACGGTGCCGAAGACAAGCTTGGTGCCTCCCTTCGCCTCGGCCTCCTTCACCAGCTTTGGCTTAACCACGTCGGTGATGGCCTTCACTATCTCCCCGGAGTACACTAGGTCGGGTATGAAGTACACGCTGTTGGCGAAACGCTCCCCCACGACTTCCAGGGCCCGTCTGGCATCGTCAAGTATGGCGAGGGGGTCTTCCCCGGCATTCAGCCTGTCCTGGACAATCTGCAAGGCCTCCTTCTCTTTGAGATCAGCAAGCTTGGCAACCAAGTCGTCAGCCATCGATGCCTACCTCCTTTCGAACAACAACCCCCTGACAACGGAGTAAGTCTCCTGCAACCATCCATCACCCCCTTCTCATCCCATTTCGCTCCACCTCTCCCGCCACGAAGCGAGCTGCCGACCGTCTGGCTGGCTCAACCGCCCACTAGTATCTAGTCCCTGAAATAGCTGGAATAAATATTCTTGCCATGCGATAACAGTGGTATGGCAGGTATAGCAAGGAAAATAGAAGTATCCAATGAGGACAGAGAAACGTTGCTCAAATGGAAAAGGAGTCCAACTACGCCACAGAAATTAGTCCACAGGGCTGACATCATATTAGCTGCCGCTGAAGGTCTGAATAATAAGGCCATTTCGGAAAGGGGGTTAGGCTCGGAACAGACAATTTGTCTTTGGCGGAAGCGATATGCTCAATACGGCATAGAGGGACTGCAGGACGAACCTAAACCTGGTCGTCCCCCTACGATTGGTCGGGATAAAATGGCCGAGATTGTGGCTAGCACGTTGACGCCACCTCAGGGTGTGACTCACTGGAGCGCTCGAAGATTGGCGAAACAGGTAGGGGTGGGCAAATCTACAGTTCATCGCATATGGCAAGCCTATGACTTAAAACCCCATCGGGTCGAGGCCTTCAAATTCAGTAAGGATCCCGAGTTAAAAGAGAAGGTGGTCGATATTGTGGGACTTTATCTTAACCCACCGGAACAGGCATTGGTATTAGGGGTAGATGAGAAGAGTCAGATTCAGGCGCTGGAGCGAACTCAGCCGATGTTACCCTTTCTACCCGGTAAGGTAGTCCGTCATACTCATGACTACAAAAGGAATGGCACTACTACCCTATTTGCTGCCTTAAATGTGGCTACTGGTGAAGTGATTGGGGAATGTCACCCCCGACACCGCCATCAGGAGTTTCTAAAGTTTCTCAAGCAACTCGACAAGGAGGTGCCGGATAGGCAGTTGCACCTGGTTCTGGATAACTACGGCACCCATAAACACCAAAAGGTACAGAGGTGGCTCAAGAGGCACAGACGGTTTCACCTTCACTTTACTCCTACTGGAGCTTCGTGGATGAACATGGTAGAAATCTGGTTCGGTATACTCACCAATCAGGCGATTCGCAGGGGTAGCTTCGATAGTGTGGCCCATCTCATAGGAGCTATCAAAGCCTTTCTCGCGCATTGGAACGAGGGCGCAAAACCCTTTGCTTGGACAAAAACAGCGGAACAAATTCTGGCAAAGGCTGTCAGATGATTAAACCTATTTATAGGACTAGATACTAGCTTGAGACGCAGGAGCCTTGTCCATCGCAGCCGCCGTTTCATCCCTTCGTCCTCCCACGACGACTCGCTGAATCATTCTAGCTGTGCGTCACTTCTTCATCAGTTAATGCGAGGAGACACGACAAAGGTCGTACGCCACCTCGCGTTGGGTCTCCTTTTTTCAGATTCCTCCGGTCAAAGAGCGGTCCAGGGCACTTGGGGACGGGCAATGTAGCATAGACTCTGGGGGGTGTCAATAGGAGAGCGGTTCGGGCTTCTGCACGGACGCTGTCCTGTGCCGAACCCGATGAGGAAGCGCAGGGACAACCGTGCGTCAATCGCTGTCAAGCGTGGCCCGCTTGTCCAGTGCATCGTAGGCAGGGCATCGGGGGCGACCGTCCGGGCATGTTGAGGTTGCCGCGCCAGACGGTGTGGTGTCGGTGCCCGACGCCCGATACAGAGAGGGTGATTCTGGACAAGCAGGGTATTTCCCCCGTCGTTTCGGGGTGAATACCTCTTTCCTGCTTTTCTCGTCATGGTCTATCCTGGATGTGGTGATGGAAGGGGAGAGCCTCCGAGGCTCTCCGGCAAGCGTGAGCGGGAGTGATTGGTCGCTGGACAGGGGGACCCTGCCGGAAAGGGGAGCGCAATGACTGTGCAAGAGATGGAGAGGGTTGACCAGATAGTAGACCGCTACGCTGACGAAGAGGGGGCGCTGATCCAGATACTGCTGGATGTGCAGCGGGAGTACAACTGGCTGCCGAAGGAAGCGCTCATGCGGGTCAGCGAGAGGCTGGGGATACCGGTCAGTCGCA
>JAXHUA010000075.1:0-10175 GCA_034189695.1 Chloroflexota bacterium
AGCGTCAACTGGAAACACTATGGGCCATGGCTGAGCATGCCCAAGGAAAGGAGGCTTCGGTAACCTCATTTATGAGGCAACCAACCACCGTTCGGTAACACTTCCTATTGACGCAACACGTACCCTGAACAGCCGTCTTTCGCCTGCCCCACATGCCGGTCGCGACGGTCCGGCCCCAGCGGACCGGCTGAAGGCTCTCCAGCGCCATTCCCACGCACCGTGTCGTCGCAAACACCTCCAGGGCATTCCCAGCAGCCCCTGTGGTACAATAGGCGCACACGATTCGGTGGAGGTCATTCAGCCCATTGGCAAGCACGGCCGGTCCACTCAAGAACAAGCGAATCGGTCTGGCGCTGGGCGGCGGCGCCGCCCGCGGGATAGCCCATATTGGCGTGGTTAAGGTCCTTGAGCAGAAAGGCATAGTCCCTGACGTGATCGCTGGCACCAGCATGGGCTCCATCGTGGGAGCCATCTACGCCAAGGACCTCGACGCCGGCCAGTTGGAGCACTACGCAGCGGAGTGGAGTCGATGGAAGACAGCCCAGTTGCTCGACCCCGCGCTGCCCAGGATAGGACTGATGAAGGGCCGCAAGGCTGAGGATATCCTTGCGTCGTATCTTGGTGACGTCATGTTCTCCGAGCTCAAGGTCCCGTTCGCCTGTGTCGCTGTTGATATCGACACCGGGGAGGAGATCGTCATCAAGGACGGCCTGGTGGTGAGCGCCGTGCGGGCGAGCATCTCGATTCCGGGGATATTCCTTCCCGTCGAGCGGGACGGTAAGTACCTCGTCGACGGCGGCCTGGTCAACCCGGTGCCCGTAAGCGTGGTGCGCAGCATGGGGGCCGATTTCGTCATTGCGGTCAACGTCCTGCCGAATCCGGCAGGCAGGTTCTCGGAGCCGGGCGAGGGAGAGCCGGCCAAGGCGCTCAACATATTCGAGATTATCCTCCAGTCGGTGCACATCTCGTCAAACCTGGTCGCCAGGGCCAGTCTCGCCGGCGCTGACCTGTTGATTGAGCCGGACGTCTCGCACGTCAGCTCCCTGGACTTCCATCTCGCCTGCGAGAGCATTCCGAAGGGCGTCGAGGCGGCCGAAAAGGCGCTGGCGGCGCTTGGACCTCTGAGCAGTCTACACACGCAGCGCTTCGCTCCACGGTGGTCTATCCGCCTCACGAACCGTTGCGTCGGGTCGCGGCGCTCTACTCGACCTTCTGCCCGCCCGCGCCCAGGTTGTAGATCTCGTCGACCCTGATCTTCACCGCCGCCTTCGGAGGCATGGGGAGCTTCAGTCGCTCCACGAGCGCCTTGGCCTCCTCGAACAGCTCTCCCTCTGTCACGACTTCAGCCTTGCCGACAAAGCGGTATCCCTGCATGGTGCTCCTGTCGGCGACAGCGATGGCCACGAGAGGGTTCTGCTGGATGTTCTGCCATGTGCGTCCCCCGATGACCTCGTGGAATACGATGTGTTCCTCGTCGAGAACCCGGGTGCTGCCCTTGGTACTGATATTGGGCACACCGTCGGGGCTGGCGGTAGCTACGAACGCCTGCTGGCTCGCTACCACGCTCTTCATATCGTCGGTGAGCTTCGCCATGGTCTACCTCCCTTCTCGTTCTCCTGCGGCGCCGACACTATAGTGGCGCCAACCACCTGTGTCAACGACTCCGATCGACGGTATCCAGCCCCGGGCGCTGTACGAGCGCAAGACCATCCGCTCAGGCCAGATGCTAGCGTTTGACATTCGGTGAAAGCCGCTATTGCTCACAGACAGTCACATGCGTATAATGGCGCCCAGAATAGCCAGCGCGCGAAGGGTACGCCGCTCCATAACAACCCACGGCTCACGAAGCGGGGCCGTAACGCCCGTCGACCCGAGTGCCTTGCAGACACGCGCGACTGGCAAGTGAAAAGGGGGCATCATGGAGCTTTTGATGGAGCTTTGGCTGTTCGTGGTGATTTGCGCGGGAGCAGCCATTGTCGCCTTTCTCATCGGGGTCTCTATCAGCCCCATCCAGAGGCAGGCCCGCAAGGCCCGCATGCAACGCTTCTGGGGAAAAGCAGCGCTCGACCAGTACCTGATCGTGGCCCACGGTGCGCTGATGGACTCACGGCTATCGGAGCAGGATGCACCGACCTACCGCTTCATCAAACGCTATCACGACGGCAGGGCGTTCCAGCTCATCGGGCCGAGCAGCCCCATAGCCGGCGGGGGCGAATTGCGGGCTGTCACGTACATCATCAACTGCCTCAAGACATACCGGAGAAGACCCATCAAGGTGGTGGACGATGCGACAGCATTCCACAATCTGGGGCGGACCATCATCGCCCTGGGAAGCCCGCTGTCGAACGAGGTCAGTGAACTGGTGCTGCGTGAGCCAGACAACAAGTTCCTCGAATTCACGCGTGAAGGCAATGCCACCGTGATACACGACAAGAGAACGGGCAGGAACTTCGACAGCGTGCAGGGAACGGTGCGCAAGGACTACGGCATCGTTATGCGGATACCCAACACGCGTTTTCCAGGCCATTACTTCTTCGTGTGCGCCGGCCTGGGGGAGTGGGGGACATCCGGCGCCGCCTGGTACCTCGCCCGGCAGTGGAAGGCCCTTGATGCCGAATTCCGCGGGCCCTTTGGGATAGTCGTCGAAGTCGAGATGGGGTCCGACGAGAGCGCCCGCCGCGTTCATGCCAGCCCGAGGAAACGTCCGGCAACTGAGAAGGCGGCTGAGCGACAGGCCGCGGCCAAGGAGAGCCCTTTAGCGCAGGAGCGCCCGTAGCTGGCGGCAAAGGAGCACTGTGAGAGCACCCAGGGTAGCTCCCTACGGCACATGGAAGTCTCCCATCACCTCGGAGTTCATCGTCTCCGAGACCATCGACCTTGGCCAGATCGCTCTCGACGGCGACTGTGTGTACTGGATTGAGATGCGCCCGTCAGAGGGCGGGCGGTCTGTTGTGGTGCGCCGCTCAGCCGACGGACGAATCGTCGACGTCACGCCGCCATCCTTCAACGCCCGAACCAGGGCGCACGAGTACGGCGGCGGGGCGTTCCTTGTGGCGGACGCGACAGTCTACTTCTCCAACTTCTCCGACCAGCGCCTGTACCGGCACGTTCCACCATCAGAACCAGAGCCGATTGCGCCCGAGGCAAGCATGCGCTACGCCGATTGCGTCCTGGACCGGCGTCGGGGACGGCTCATCTGTGTGTGCGAAGACCACACAGACCGCGGGCAACCGCCCGTCAACACCCTGGTAGGCCTGGCGCTCGACAATTCCGGGGCGAGTCGAACACTGGCCTCGGGAAACGACTTCTATTCATCGCCGCGGCTCAGTCCCGACGGCTCTCGCCTGGCGTGGCTTGCCTGGAACCACCCCAACATGCCCTGGGACACAACCGAGTTGTGGGTGGCCGAGGTCCAGGAGGACGGCCTGCTCTCCAGCCCGCAACGCGTCGCCGGAGGCGCCGATGAATCCATGTTTCAACCTGAGTGGTCTCCGGGCGGCGTCCTCCACTTCGTCTCAGACCGAAGCGGGTGGTGGAACCTCTATCGCTGGCGGAACGACCGTGAGGAGCCGCTATGTGAAATGGAGGCGGAGTTTGGTTTGCCGCAGTGGGTCTTTCGCATGTCAACCTACGGATTCGAGTCCGAGACCCGCATAATCTGTGCGTACAATCAAGCTGGGCGCCAGCACCTGGCCAGTCTCGACACAAGGACGAAGCAACTCGAGACGATAGCCACTCCCTATTCCTCCTTCAGATTCATCGATGCCGTGGCGGGTCACGCCGCCTTTCTCGGGGGTTCAGCGACTGAGCCTGCCTCGGTCGTCCTGCTCGATACGGCCTGCGGTAAGATGACAGTACTCCGCCGTTCAATCGACGTAGCTGTTGACGCAGGCTATCTATCAGTGCCAGAGCCAATCGAATTCCCGACCGGCAGCGGCCAAACGGCGTACGCGCTCTACTACGCACCCAGGAACCCCGGTTTTCACGCCCCACCCGGAGAGCGGCCACCGCTGATCGTCATGAGCCACGGCGGGCCAACGTCCGCGGCATCGAGCACGCTGAACCTGACGGTCCAGTACTGGACGAGCCGTGGGATAGCGGTCGTCGATGTGGATTATGGCGGCAGCACCGGCTACGGACGCGCCTACCGCCGGCGCCTGGAAGGTCAATGGGGAATCGTGGACGTGGACGACTGCGTCAATGCGGCGTGCCACCTCGTCAACCGCGGAGATGTCGATGGCGACCGACTGGCCATCAGAGGCGGCAGCGCCGGCGGCTACACCACCCTGTGCGCCCTCACCTTCCGTGACACGTTCCGGGCCGGCGCAAGCTACTACGGCGTCAGTGACCTGGAGGCCCTGACGAGGGAGACGCACAAGTTCGAGTCACGCTACCTCGACAAGCTCGTCGGCCCGTATCCCGAGCGCCGCGACATCTACCTGGAACGCTCCCCGATCAACTCCGTCGAACGCCTTTCCTGCCCGGTCATCTTCTTCCAGGGCCTTGACGACAGGATTGTGCCGCCCGACCAGGCGGAGGCTATGGTCAGTGCGCTGCGAGAAAAAGGTATTCCCGTGGCTTACCTCGCCTTTGAAGGCGAGCAGCACGGCTTCCGCCGGGCCGAGACCATCAAGCGCTGCCTCGAAGCAGAGCTGTATTTCTACTCGCGGGTGTTCAGCTTCGAACCGGCCGAGCCTGTGGAGCCGGTGACTATTGAGAACCTGTAGCCGGCGCCCCTTCTGCCCCGAGCAGCGCCGCAAGCTGAAAAGGAGGCGTCCAGCATGACGCACAGGAATCTGGCTGCCGCGTGCGGGCTCTACTGCGGAGACTGCGAGCAACTTGGCAGCCTGTGCCGTGGGTGCGGAAGCGTAGCGGGCAAGCCGTTCTGGACGGAACAGTACAAGGTTGACGTGTGTCCCCTCTACGGCTGCTGTGTCACCAAGAAACAACTGGAGCATTGCGGCCTGTGCGACGAGCTGCCATGTGAGACGTTCATGAGCTTTCATGACCCGGCTCTGAGCGAGGAGGAGGCCAGGAAATCGGTGCTGGAGAGACGGGATGCGCTCCTGAAACGCAGGGAGATAGGCACCGACAAGTGGCTCGAAGAGAAGCAGATGGGCTAGAATCGAGAGGGGGCTCGTGGTGAGCCCCTGCCGGAAGCACAGGCGACATCGTCGCGAGCGCCCGGCGTAGCAAGGAGTTGTCGTGTACAGATTGTCGGAGCACCCCCGCCCGTTGATAATCGGTCATCGCGGCGCCCCGGTCCACGCGCCGGAGAACACCTTCGCATCGTTTCGACTGGCGATTGAGCAGGGCTGCGACGTACTCGAGACCGACCTCTGGTTGACCAAGGACGGCGTTATGGTGTGCCATCACGATGAGACGGTGGACCGGGTCACCGACGGCAGGGGCGCCATCCCCAGGATGACGCTGGAGCAGCTCAAGGCCGTTCGCGTGAAGCGCTCCTACTGCGGCCAGTTCGACGAGGCCGCGTACCCCGATGAGCACATCCCAACGCTCCAGGAGTTGCTGGACTTCACGCCGGCGGACGTTGGCCTGGCTCTGGAACTCAAGGACCACGCGTTCCATCACCCACGGAATGCAGCGCTTCTGATAGAAGCCGTACGCCCGCGAATTGAACGTGGCGCGGTGATGTTGCTTTCCTTCGAGACAGACCTGTTGTGGGCCGCGCGGGGGGGCGGTTCATCAGTCTGGATCGGCGAGGTCAGCGGGTTCAACCCCAATCCCACCTTCGCCGGCAACGGCGTGGGAACCACCTACGAGGCGATGAGGAGCAATCCTCACTACATGAGCACCGCCCGCGAGCACAACCTGTGGGTCTGCCCTCTCGATCTGATGCCGGAGGAGCATCTGGCATGGTACATTGAAGCCGACGTCGATGCGGTGCTTTCGGACCACCCCGACGTCACCTGGGCCGCGCTGGCAAAACTGGGCAAGAGGTAGCGCCCCCATGCCTTTTCCACCCATACCCCACACCTGTGCCGGGGGAACGCCGGCCTGAGGCGCCTTTCGACCCGCTAGCCCCTGGAGTAGGTGCCCATGAGCTCCGTATGGCCCACGATGTGCCCCTGCATCGCCTGAAGCAACTGCCGCGAGTCGGCGCCGGGGGCGAGGTCCAGCACGGCGTCAAGGGCGTACAGCTTGAAAAAGTAGCGATGTGTGCCGCCGGGGGGACACGGACCACCGTAGGCCAGCCGACCCCAGCTACTCCGACCATGGCGGGTGCCGTCGGGAAGCTCGTCCTCGGCAGGCACGGCCTCCGGCAAGCTGGTGCTCGTGCCCGGGATATTGTAGACCACCCAGTGCACCCACGTGCCTGCCGGCGCATCGGGGTCATCCGATATGAGAGCGAAGCTCTTGGTGTCCGCCGGCGCTTCGTTCCACTGAAGCGGCGGCGAGAAGTCATCGCCGTCGCAGGTGTACTTACGCGGGATCTTATCTCCCTGGGCGAATGCAGTACTGGTCAGTCCAAAAGCCATTGCTTGACCTCCTTTCCCAGACAGGCGAACGCCCATCGCACGTGGCTTCGTCAGCGCAACGAAACCGGCCGAACACGGGGATGGCATCGGCCCATCCCGGCCGCTGCAATGGTAGCACCCGCGGCCAAAGCCTACAAGCCTCGCCGACACCTCGATGCGCTACCATTCCCGATACTCCCCTTTCCTCGCAGTGCTCGGGGTACTCCCAGGCAACGTGCCGCCGCCCGCAGCCGTCGGGCGGGACTGCTCAAAGGACTCCAGGGTCCGGAGGTGAGGGCGTCGCGCGGCCTACCACGATCACGGCGGTCCTACCATGCAAGTGGCGTTGGCGGCACATCTCATGCACGAGTGAACCGCCATGTGTGCATGCAGCCCGACGGTACTAGGTCAGATTGACATCGTATAGGCCTTAGTATATCCTGCCATTGCTGCTTGCTTTGAGCGTCCTCACAAGCCGTTCAAGTGGCGGAGAGCCGAGAATGGAAGCCGAGAACGAAGCGACTACCCCATCCAGTGCCCCCACAAGCGCTGACTGCCAGAGTACGGCGGACGAACTCGCCGCACTGAGCCATGTGTCGGCGGCGATCAGCAGCCTCAGAGACCTAGACGCCATCCTTGAAGTCGCCCTGGACAACGTGCTGGCCATCATGAATGGAACGAGCGGGGGAATACTGCTACTGGACCAAGAGAACCAGACGTTGTCATATCGGGTCTACCGCGGACTCTCGGCAACCTACGCTCAGCGGATGCAGCTCAGGGTTGGCGAGGGAATTGCTGGAAAAGTGGCTCAGACGGGGAATGCCATCCTGCTCGAGGATATCTCGGCGGACCCGCGTACCGCACGCCCTGAGTGGGTGCGACGAGAGGGCCTGAAGGCCTGGCTCAGTGTGCCGTTGCGCGCCAAGCAGGCGGTGCTGGGTGTGATAAACGTCGCCAGCCATTTGCCGCACCGCTTCACCACTGAGGATATGCACCTCCTCCACTCGATTGGCGACCAGGTCGGGGTCGCCATCGAGGAAGCCAAACTCTACCAGGAACTGAGACAGAGCCGGGAGATGTATCGTCATCTGGCGCGACGGGTACTGCTCGCCCAGGAGGAAGAGCGCAAGCGGATCGCCATGGAACTGCACGATGAGACCAGCCAGACGCTGTCAGGGCTGGCCTTGAACCTGCAGGCATTGATGGAGATGGCCGACATAATCGGTGTGGACGATCCGGAGTTCAGATCGAGGTTCAGGAAAGCGCATGCCCTGGCCATCCATATAGGCAGCGAGGTGAGCCGTCTGATAGCCGACCTGCGTCCGACGCTCCTCGATACCATCGGCCTCATCCCCGCCATTAGACAGTACGCGGAGACCAACCTCAGCCCGATAGGCGTGAAGGTCTCCTTCGGCTTCGACGATGTCACCGGACTGCCGCCGGAGATGGAGGTCGGGCTCTTCCGCTGGGCTCAGGGTGCCATAGGCAATATCATGCAGCATTCCGAGGCAAAGAACGCCAGGATCTCGGTCAAGCTTGAAGGCGAGGACTTGGTCCTGCGTATAAGCGACGACGGCAAAGGCTTCGATGTAACACAACTCACCCGCATGGAGGAGACCGGCCGAGGCGCCGGCCTGTTTGGCATACAGGAAAGGGTGCGCCTGCTCGGCGGCAAGTGCATCATCGAGTCCAGAATGGGAGAAGGCACAACTATCACTGCAAGAGTCCCCCTGAACTGGGTAGCGACGAATGAGCAAGATCAGAGTGCTGGTGGTTGATGACCACGCCATAGTGCGTGACGGCGTGTGCGCGTTGCTGAGCCTGACACCAGACATAGAAGTTGTTGGCGAGGCAGCCAACGGAAGGGATGCACTGGACCTGGTGGCCGAACTGCATCCCGACGTGGTCCTCATGGACATCTCGATGCCAGTGATGGGCGGACTCGAGGCAACCCGCCGCATATGCCGGGACTACCTGAACACCAAGGTGCTGGCCCTGACGCAGTATGACGACAAGGAATATGTCTTTCCCGTCATCGAAGCGGGCGCCAGTGGCTTCATCAGCAAGGCCGCCGCGTCCTCAGAGCTGGCCACCGGAATCCGCGCCGTCCACCAGGGCGACTCATACCTATCCCCCTCGGTTGCCAGGCACCTGGTTCTGGACTACCAGCAGGAGGCTGGGAAGAGGAAGAGCACCGACCCCTACGACCAGCTCACCGAGAGAGAGAAGGATGTCCTCAAGCTGCTGGCGGAGGACTACACCACTCAGGAGATCGCCGACGTTCTGGTGATAAGCCCCAAGACCGTAGAGGGACACAAGACGAGGCTTATGGCCAAGCTCGACCTTCACAGCCGTGTTGATATCGTCAAGTATGCCCTGCGCAAGGGCATAATCAGCGTCTGATACCCCCGCTCCGTTGTCATCCTTCCTCCGCCCAAGAGGAAGTCGTTCATCCCTCAAATCGGGGAACTCATCCGTCGCAAGGCAGGGTGATATCTCCCTCTCTTTCGGGGTGATTACCTCTCACCGTATTCGGCAGATGTTGTTTATCCTATGTCTTGGTAAGGCTGGTTGGCTGTTGGTAAGGCGAGTTGTCGGCCAGCCGAGGAGGGTGAGATGGAGAACAGAGTGAGAATCCTGCTTGTGGACGATGATCCCGAGTTTGTTTCGGCCGTCAAGGCCACTTTCAGCAAGACCTATCACGTGACCACAGCCCAGAACAAAGCCGAAGCGCAGGACATCTCGCGGTTTGACCGGCCTGACCTCGTTATCCTCGGCACTCTGTCGCCGCGGGGTGATGCGTACAGCCTGCACCAGTGGGTGAAGAACAGGCCCGGTATGAGCGACATCCCAATCATCGTCGTGGATGCACCAGTGGAGGAGCAGAACACCAGGGGCTGGACCAGGGATGAGGCGTCACGCCTGGAGGTAGAGGACTACATTCGCAAGCCCCTACCCGCCACCGCCCTGGAGCCTTTGGTCTCCAGGCTGCTCGATCGGGTGACGAGAAGGATCAAGGTGCTGGTTGCCGACGACCATGCGGTGGTCAGGGAAGGCATTCGCGCTCTTCTCAGCCTTCAGAGGGACATGCAGGTGGTTGGCGAGGCCGTGAACGGGAAAGAGGCGACTGAGAAGACGCTCCAGTTCCTTCCCGACGTGGTGCTCATGGACATCGTCATGCCGGTCATGAACGGCCTCGACGCCACACGCTCCATAGCGAAGTGCTGCGATAAGGTCAAGGTGCTGATGCTCAGTCAGTATGACGACGAGGAGAACGTCCTCGCCAGCCGGCAGGCGGGCGCCTTCGGGTTTGTGCCCAAGAGGAGCGTCAGTTCGGACCTTCTGGCTGCGATCCGCGCCGCTCACCGGGGGGAGCGCTACAAACAGGGCGCCGCGGCGTAGCCGTTTCCCAGGAAGCTTTTGAACAGGGCGATGCCTCGCGCGGAACACCACCGACGGAGCAGGCAGACGCCCGGATAACCCGGCCAGGAACGTCGGGGGTGCCGCCAAGGTGAAGAAAGGAGGCTCAAGTGGCTACAGGGGAGATGGAGAGGGTTGACCAGATAGTGGACCGTTACGCTGACGAAGAGGGGGCGCTGATCCAGATACTGCTGGATGTGCAGCGGGAGTACAACTGGCTGCCGAAGGAAGCGCTCATGCGGGTCAGCGAGAGGCTGGGGATACCGGTCAGTCGCA
>JAXHUA010000076.1:0-6010 GCA_034189695.1 Chloroflexota bacterium
GTCAACTGGAAACACTATGGGCCATGGCTGAGCATGCCCAAGGAAAGGAGGCTTCGGTAACCTCATTTATGAGGCAACCAACCACCGTTCGGTAACACTTTCTATTGACGCAACACGTGGCCTTAGGGGCTATAGGCCGGCACTCTCACCATTGCAGGTCAGCGCCGCACACCCTCACTCCGTCTCAGACATCTTCTTCATCAAACGTTCGTAGACGTCGTCGCCCACACACTCCCTGGCGTACTTGCACCACCTGATGCACGACTCCAGGTCATTGAATATGGTGTGCCCGCACTTCGGACAGTCAACGCGCATGTCGGTGCTGAATATCTCGACTTCCTCACCGCACTCGGGGCACGTCTTGGTCTCCAACGTCGGCGTCCGTATGTTGGCCGCTCCCGGGCACTTGTCAAACATGTTTCCACTCCTGCGCGTGCTCGCCTAGCAGCCGGTCGACACTCAACAGCCCCACACCACCCCGGCCGACCTTCGAGCCACGTCCAAAAGCCATCAGGCATGTTGATAATACACCTTGCCTGAGCCACGCGCTGTGACTCAGGTCACACCGGCCCCGGCTTCAGGGCTCCCGTGGGACTGCCGCCGCAGAAGCCGGATGGCATCAGCAGGGCAGACCTCCCGGCATCTATTGCACATGTAGCACTCCTGCTTCCGCGCTTTGCCTGTCGCCTCCCCCGTCGGACACGCCTCCTCGCAATCGCCGCACTCGATGCAGTCCTCGTTCCGCCTCAGCTTGAACAGGCCCACCATAGAGACCAGGCTGAGCAGGGCCCCATAGGGACACAGGAAGCGGCAGAAGGGCCGGTAGATGAAGAGCCCCACGGTGACCAGTGCCAGGAAGGCGTAGAAGAACGCCGAGGTGACGTTCAACTGGAAGAAGTCGCCGACACCCACGTAGCGGAGCAGCGGCACCGACAACGTCACCGCGAGGACTACCAGCGTCACCAGAAACGCGAGGCGGAAGAGCACTGGCCCCCATTTGCTGGTGATGCGCAGCTTCGGCGCAGGTATGCGGTAGACCAGCTCCTGCACCGCCCCGATGGGACACACGTAGCCACAGAAGTGCCTGCCGAACAGGAATGCCAACACCAGGAACAGCATCATCACCGCCCCGGCGAGTGGCGGCGGCACTCCCGCCTGCTGCGGGCTTCCCACGAGCATCATCTGCCACTGCCACGGCAGCATCGGCGAGAAGACGAGGAAGCCGAAGAGCGTAGAAACCGCGAGCAAGGGGTAGCCGATCTTCATGTTGAACCTGCCGGTCCGGAACAGCACGACAAGCGCGACAGATGCCACCACCGCGTAGGCCATCCCTGCGACCTTGGGTATGCTCTCAATGACCATGCTTCATGTCACTCGCGCGGGCCTGCGGCGGCAAGGCAACCCCCCAATCAACCTGTTCACTCCCATCACTGGGCGCATTGCAGCCGGAAGGAAGGCGCCGCTTCCCTTCCGGGGCGCGTGTCAGACATCACGCCGTCTCCTTCACCCGCCGCGCAACGGTGCGTCCCAGGTCGTATGCCTTGTCCAGGTCGTCATCCCCCGGCGGCCCGTGAATCTCAAGCACGCCAGCTATCTCGAATCCCGCTGGCTCGAGCTGCCCCTGCACCTGCGAGCCAGCCCCACCTCCCCAACCGTACGAGCCGAAGTAGGCCGCCAGCTTCACCCGGGGCCGCAGCGCCTTCACCAGGGTCAGCGCATAGATGGCCTGCGGGTGAGGCCCTCCCAGCACTGTCGGACTGCCGACTACGACCGCGCTGGCGTCCACCAGGTCGGCCGCTATGTGCGACACGTCCGCCGCCGTGAGGTCGTAGGGAACGGCCTCTACGCCTTCGGCCGAGATGGCCGACGTCACCGCATGTGCCAGCTTCGCCGTGCTGCCCCACATGGACACGTACACTATCACCGCCTTCCGCTCCAGCGGCCCGCGGGCCCATTTCTCATAGGCGTCGACTATGCGGGCCGGGTTGCGGTAGACCGGCCCGTGGCTGGGGGCTATCACCCTGGCGTCCAGCGCCTTCGCCTTGTCCAGCCCGGCGGCCACCATCCTCCCGAAGGGCATCATGATCTCGGCGTAGTACCTCTTCGCCTCCGGCAGCAGTATGTCGCCCACTTCGTCGTCGAACAGCCTGTCGGTCGCCAGGTGCGAACCGAAGAAGTCGCAGGACATCAGCACGCGGTCCTCGACGGCGAAAGTGAACATCGTCTCCGGCCAGTGGAGCCAGGGAGCCTCGATGAACCGCAGGGTCTTCCCGCCGAGGTCGATGGTGTCGTTATTCTTGACCACGTGCCGCTTCTCCTCGGGCACGTGGTGGAATACCCCGGCCATGTCCGCGCCCTTCCTGGTGGCGACGAGCGTGGCATTCCGCGCCACCGCCATTACGTGGGGTATGGCCCCGGCGTGGTCCGGCTCGGCGTGGTTCATCACCACGTAGTCGATCCTCTGCGGGTCGGCGACGCTGGCCACACGGTCCATCAGCATGCCTCCAAAACCCGGGTTCACCGTGTCCACAAGCGCCGTCTTGTCCTTGCCAACGACGAGATACGAGTTGTACGAGGTACCGTAGGGCAGCGGGATCAGCGCGTCGAACATGCGGCGCTGCCAGTCCTGCACACCAACCCATCTCACACACGGGGCGATTTCCACTGTCTTCACCGGCTTCTCCATTTCCGTCACCTCCCGCTATCGTCGATAAGCGCCCTGACTTATCTCTGCACCCTTCGCCACTGCCAGCGCGACGTTCTAAGCCCCTAGCCACAACACCCTAGGCTCCCTCGAGCTTGAAGTACCAGTTGTACGTGCGCCTCATACCCTCGGCGAAGGGCATGTACTCGTAGCCCAGGATTCCCTGGAGAAGCTCGCCGGAGTAAATGAGCTGCTCCTCGAGCGGGAAGGGCAGCGGTATCCCCCGCCTGTCGATATCGGCGATCGACATCCGCCGCACGTCGAAGCTCCTGCCCGCTATCTCCTCCAGGACCTCGATGAGCCGGTCGTACCAGACAAGCTCCTCCGAGGCTACGTTGAACGCGCCATTGAAGACCCGCTCGTTGCCGAGACAGGCCATGCAGATGCTGGCCACATCCCACACCGACACCATGGAGAAACGCACCTGCGGAGCAGGAGGCAAGACTATCGGTTCGTTCTCGGCGATGAGGTCGAAGAAGTACGACTCCCGCGGCGCGTAGTTGTACTTGCCATAGATAAAGGCGGGACGCAGCGAGGTGTGGGCGATGCCCCTCTCCTCACACAGCTCCTTGAGCTTGATCTCGGCGAGCCACTTCTTGTACGCGTAGTCGCCGTGAGGCCCGGGAAGCGGGCCGGTGAGCTTGGCGGCATCCTCCTTCATCGGGACGTCGGGCGAGTTCTCGTAGACGGTGGCGGTGCTGATATAGACGTACTGCTCCATCGCGCCGGGAAGGTTGTACAGCAGCAGGTCGATGTCGTCCGGCTCGTAGGCGCAGAAGTCGACGACCGCGTGCCAGTTCAGGTCGGGCACGAGGCCCCCGATGGAGAAGGCGTCGTGCCGGTCGCACACTATCTCCTCCACGCCCTCCATGTTCAGGGGGGCGTTGCCCCGGTTCATGACGTAGATGGCATACCCGTCACGCTGTGACAGCTCCTCAACGAAGACCCTGCCGAGGAAGTAGCTTCCACCAATAATGAGGATGTTGTTCATGGCGTTGCGCCTCTCCTTTCCGCGGACTTCGACAGACGGTCACCCGCTCCCGTTCAGTCTATCCACACGTCCAGACCGCGTATCTCAGGGTCCTGAATCCTGCTCTGCACCACCGGGCCGTGGTCGAGGAGGAAGTCGCTGGATGAGTCACTCAGCCCCTCGCGGCGCAGCTCGTCGATAATGAGAGCCGCGGTCTGCTCCATGAGGCGGCCCTTCTTCTCGTACGGACCCTCCATGAGGTCGGCCTGGTTCGTGGTGACGGTCTCCAGGACAAGGTCATACACCTGCTCCCCCAGCAGCGGCAGGCCCCTCACCGCGCGGTGCATCCACTTGTAGAACGGCCGGTACTCCCGGTTGAGCAGGAACACCAGCGAAATGATATCGGCGCAGAACCTGGTCTCGGCGTACTGCGCCGCCAGGTACTCCTCACGCCTGACGCAGCGCAAGAAGTTGTACTGGCCCGATTGGGCGGCGGTCATGCAGCGTGAGGCGATCTTCTTCAGCCTGACGTCCTCGGGATAGAACCCCTTGAGGCCTTCCCTGAAGGCGGTGAACTCGCCCATCGGGTCGACGAACACTTTCCCGTTGGTGCAGGCCGCCAGGTTCTCCTCCGGAACCACACGCCACTCACCGTTGTCGGCAGGTACGTGGTCGAAACCGATGAACCTGCGGTAAAACTCGCCTATTTCAAACACGCCGACCCGGCCCGCCCCCCAAGCGCTAGTCTGCCGGCGGGAAAAGCCCTCGAACTCGGCGGGTAGTCTTTCGAACTCCTCCTGCAAGCTCGCGCCGATAGCCTCGAAGTCCGGCCTGCTGAGCCACAGGCAGAAGTCGGGCCCCCAGTCGTGGTCCTGCGAGATCTCGTCATCGAAGCCATAGCACTCCGAGCCGTCCCCTACGAGGCCGGCGGCGATTCTCCCTTTGTGGTCGCCGAACTTCTCCTCGATCATGGGGACGCCGTACTCCAGGAAATAGCGCTCTGAAAGCTCCAGACCTTTCACAGTTCTCCCTCCTTATCGCCGGCAGGCGTCGCCCACACAGAAACACGCCCGCTCACGCCAGGTACGGATGCTTCAGGCCACCCCGCCCGGTCATGGCCGGCTAAGGGCGCTCAGTCCGCGCCGGAACCGCCGTCGGCGTCGGCCCGCAGCCGCTCCGCCTTGGCCACCTCGCCCCTTCTGTCGTAGAGGGCGGCAAGGTTGCCGACGGTGGCGGCGTAGTCCGGGTGGTCCGCTCCGAGCACGCGGCGGCGTATGTCCAGCGACGCCAGATAGGACTCCTCGGCCTTCTCGTAGTCGCCGGCCGCCTCGTACACCATCGCCAGGCTGCTCAGGGCGCTGGCGTAGTTCGGATGCTCACGACCCCATATCCGGTCACAGACTTCCAACACCTCTCGGAAGCACCGCTCCGCCTCGCCGTGGTCACCTTCCGAGTAGTGAAGCCCGGCCAGGTTGTTGAGCGCCGAGGCATAGAGCGGGTGCTCCGTCCCCACCGTCCTGCTGTATATGTCCAGGGCCTGCCGAAGCGCCTCTCCGGCCTTGACCAGCTCCCCCCTGGCTGTATACGTCGCCGCCAGGTTGCTCAGGCTGGTGGCATAGGCGAAGTCGTCCTCACCCCTGGTGCGGCGGCTTATGTCCAGCGCCTCGAGCTGAAGCTCCTCCGCCCGGTCGTACTCGCCCATATCCTGGTACAGCAGCGCCAGGTTGTTCAGATTGCTGGCGAACAGGAAGTGGTTCCGCCCCAGCGTCTTCCCGTAGATGTCCCACGCCTGCCGGAACAGATGCTCCGCCCGGTCATACTCGCCGGTCAACCGGTAGAGCCCGGCCAGGTTGTTCAGGCACGTCGCGAAGTCGGGATGTTCCTCCCCCGAGGCCCGTCCGATGATCTCCATGGCCTTGAGGAAGGCCGACTCCGACCTGCGGTATTCTCCCGTGGCCCGGTAGAGCGCCCCCATGTCGTTCAGCACCGTGGCGTATCGCGCGTCGTCCTCGCCGTACTCCTCGCGGGTCAGCTCCAGCGCGCGCTCGAGCAGCGGCTCGATCTCACGGTAGCGCCCCTGCTGGTTCAGGGCGATAATCCGCTCGTTGAGTTCCTGCAGTTCCTCCGCCATCGCTTCGGTGCCTCCGCCGTTCGTTGGGTTGCCCGGCTGCCACATCGCCAGCCCCGTGAGGTGAGTGATGGAAACGGGTCACGGCCGCGCCGCAACGGCGCTCACGGACCGATCTCGCCGTACTCAGTCCAGGCAAGTACGGTCTCCAGCCCCATGTCGTTGAGTATGTCGCGCAGTTGCTCTATCTCGGCGTCGCTGGGGGGCC
>JAXHUA010000077.1:0-11659 GCA_034189695.1 Chloroflexota bacterium
CCTCTCGTCTGCCAGGTGACGGAACAGGGCCTCAATGTCGGAGTGCAGATGCACCACGATGGTCACAACATCGCTCGGCCCGGCCCCCGGCCCCGGCTTCTCGACTACGCGCCGTATCTCACCATTCGAATCAAGGACCAGGTACCCGCCAGGAAAGTACCTTCCCACCTTCGTTCCAAGAAGGTAGGACGTCGCGGACACCCGTTCGCGGGCGCTGAGCACACTCTGATAGGCGGAAGCGTCGACAACATCCCCAGGGCTGACCACGATTACCTCGCCCTCCACAAGGTGCCGGGCAGCTCTCAAAGCCCCACCCATTCCCGAGGGCTCAGTCTGGACGGCCAACCCTACGCGCGCCTCTGTGTAGCTATGGAGAATGCCCTCAAGGGCGTCGGCGTTCTGCCTGTTTGCCACAACGACGAGGTCGCTCAACCCCGCGGCAAGCGCCGTCTCCACCTGATGCTCCAGCAGGGTCTTGCCCAGGAACTTGAGCCCTGACTTGTCCCCAGGAAGGGGGGACATCCGGCTGCCAACGCCACCGCAGAGGAAGACAACCTGCACTGCCTACCTCGCTTGCCATTGTGGCATCTCGACGCGGTGGAAGGCCTCGGCCAGAGGAACGCCATTGCCCTCACCCGTCTTCGCCGCCCGCTCCTCCATGCGCTGCCTTACCGCGTCCATGAAGTGGCCCACCTGGCTCGCGTGGCATCCAAGTGCAGCCATCTTGGTCTCAAATGTCTCGGTGATGTCGATGTAGAGGTTGGGTTCCTCTGACGCCCAGAGATACACCTCCCTGACAGCGTGAGGCTCGAGGCCCTCAACCATGTGCTCCGGATAGGAGAGACGGTCGCGGGCATAGGGGAAGACCGCATCAAGCGTGACGATTCCGGTTATGCGGTGGTCGCGGTGCCACAGGTACCTGCGGTACGGGTCGGCGGTGACCACCACGTCGGGTCGATGCTTCCTTATCAGCCTCACCAGCTCGCCGCGGAAGGCCGGGGTATCCTCCAGGCCTCCGTCAGGGTGGCCCAGGAACACGACCTCTTTCACTCCGAGCAGACCGGCCGCGTCCAGTTGCTCCTGTCGGCGGATTCCAGCAAGCCTCTCCGAGGTCATCTCCGGGTCTGAACTCCCTTTGTCGCCGTTCGTGCACACGACGTACACTACTTCCCGGCCCTGCTTCGTCCACGACGCAACCGTACCGGCGACCCCGAACTCAGCGTCGTCGGGATGCGGCGTTACAACCATCATTCTTGTAGGGGACTCTTCCATGAACGGGGGATCGCCAATGGGTACTGCCTGAGATTGTATCACACGTATCGTTCAGCTACAATGATTCGCGCACCCCGTCAGCGTGCCGGCATGGAGGGGTTCCGACGTGACCACAATCCGCAGCTTCCAGTCTGATGACATCCCAGCCTACGTACACCTCATCAGCGAGCTTCAGCCGGTCGACCAGCTGGGAGCGGCCACTTCTGAGGAGCAAACGAGACGCCTTCTGGGCCGGCCACGATGTCATCCCGAACAGGACATATTCGTCGCCGACGAGCGGGGCCGCCTCACCGGCTACATCGAAGTCCACCGTGAACTCGAGATCGGGCGCCTTGTCCTCACCGGGGGCGTCCACCCCGCGTGCCGCCGTCGCGGCCTGGGAAGCAGATTGCTGGAGGCCGGGCTCAAGTGCGGCTCGGACCTGGGCGCAAAGAGAGCGCACGTCCCCGTGGCCGAGAGTGAGACCGGCTCTCAGGGCTTTCTCGAGAACAGAGGTTTCACCCTTGTCCGCCGTCAGTACCAGATGGGCCTCACCGAATGTGGCAACCTCCCACCGCAGATGCCAGCGGGCTATGTTGTGGACCACTTCGCCCGCGGCGACGAGGAGAGCCTCTGCGCCATACAGAATCTGGCGTTTGCCGAGCACTGGGGGTTCTGTCCCAACACGGTGGAGGAGGTCCGCTACATGGTGAACGTGGTCTGCCCCCCCGCGGAGGGTGTCCTGTTCATCAGCAGCGACCGGAAGAAGAAAGCGGGCTACTGCTGGACGGCGGCGCACCCCACTGACAGCAGAAAGGGCCTGGTCCACATGATGGGCGTGGCCCCCGACTGCCGCGGTATGGGTCTCGGCAGAGCCGTGCTCCTCGCAGGTATCGAATACTTGAGAAGCCGGGGCATTGATGAGATAGGACTGACCGTGGATTGTGAGAACCGAGCGGCACTGGCCCTCTACCAGTCAGCGGGTTTCACGAGGACAGCCACAACCTTGTGGTATGAGCGGGGGCTAGACGCTCAATAGCTCGTCATACAACCCACGCACCTCCTGTGCCACCGCAGCCCAACCGTAGCCGATCGCCGACGCGCGAGCCGCTTCCCCCATGCGGCGGCGCGAAGTCTCATCCCTCAGCAGCACGTCCAGGCTCCTGGCAAACGCCTCGGGCGACAACTCATCCACCAGATAGCC
Source organism: Chloroflexota bacterium (assembly GCA_034189695.1). GTDB lineage: Bacteria > Chloroflexota > Dehalococcoidia > E44-bin15 > E44-bin15 > JAXHUA01. Next base: position 2,456 of record JAXHUA010000077.1, read on the forward strand.
GGTCTCACCGTCGATGACCGTCGTCGCCAGCCCCCCGACCCGAGAAGCCACCACCGGGGTGCCGCACGCCATCGCCTCGAGCGCCACCAGCCCGAAGCTCTCATGATAGGACGGCACCACACAGATGTCGGCTGCGCTGTAGAACAGTGGCATCTTCTCTTGTCCCACAGCGCCGAAGAAAGTCGTCTTCCCGGCGAGGCCCAGCTCGGCCGAGAGAGACCGGAGCCGAGCCACTTCACCGTTGGGCTCAGAGTCGCCTCCCACGACCAAGAGACGCAGGTCGTCATGGTTCGAGAGGACTGCCACCGCCCGCAGCAGGATATCTATCCCCTTGAACGCCTGGAGCCTGCCCGCGAAGAGCAGTGTCCGGGAGCGGTCTGCAATGCCGATCCCGCTGAGCGCTTCCTCGTGATTGACCGGACGGAAGAGATCAAGGTCAACCCCACAGCGTATGACCCTCACCCGGTTCGGCTGGGCCCCGTACAGCGTGATGAGATTCTCCTTCTCCTCAAGGGTGAAGGCGACAACGGCGTCCGCGGCGCGCACCGCCTCCCGCTCAGCCTCCAAGCGCAAGGGGGGCTCCTTCTCCGCCGGCCGCGCGCGGTTCTTGACCGCCCCGAGCGTGTGGAACGTGGCTACGTGGGGTATCCCGAGCCCAGCTCGAACCTGCTCCGCCGCCACCGCAGAGAGCCAGTAGTGGCTGTGCAGCAGGTCGTAGGTGAGCCCCTCTCTATCCTTGAAGTCCCGGAGTCTGCGCACGAATTCCGGCAGGCACCTGTATATGTCGGTCTTCGGTGTGTCCTCCAGCTCGCCCGCAGCCAGATGAACGAGGCGCACCCCGTCCCCCAGTTCCAGCACCTCGGGTTCGGCCGGGTCATGCCAGCGGGTGAACACGTCCAGACTCAGCCCAAGCTTCCCGAGTTCGCGGCTCAACTCCCTCACATATACGTTCATGCCACCCGTATCACGGCTACCGAGTGACCTTATCGGACAGCCATGAACTGTGATCACAGCAACATGCATGGTCTCAACTCCTGGATATCACGCACCGGTACAGGAGCACATCCTCGGCCCCGAGGTTGTACTTGTACGGCTCACTTCCCCTGAGGAAGTCGAATCGTCTCTTGCCCTCTACAATGCCCTGCTCCAGGCAGTGGACTTTGAGAATCAGCCCGGCACTTAGAGAGGAGTACTCAGAGTCGTAGCCGCTGTTGTAAAGATACAGGTCATTCCCATAGTCGAAGCACAGGACCGTGGCCGCCCGCACCCTGCCAATCTCGAGGAACCACAGCCTCACGTAGCCCCGGGCCGCCAGCGCTCGAACCATGGTCTCAAAGAAGGCCCGCCTCTCCTCGGTCATGAAGCCGGCCTTCTCGCCTTCGCTCAGCTCGAACAGCCGGAAGAAGCACTCCAGCTCCGCAACGATTCCCCCCCTGTCAGTGACACTATGGAAGCTTGCCGACCTCGTCTGGTCAAGCCGCCGCAGCTTCCGTCTGAGCTCGTGTCGCTGCTTCTTCGCCAGCAGTGACATGTAGCCGTCCCATGTGGAAGGGAGCACGAGCTGGGGACTCACATCTTCCACCGTAGTGTCGACGCGGTAACCCCTGCGCTCCGCCTCCGGCACGAAGTGCGCCAGAGCAAGAGATCGAGGAAGCAGTGAATGAAGAGCGATGGACTCCCATGACATCGCCGCCAGGCGGTCCAGCAGGAGGGACATCACCGCCTTCTCCTCGCCTTCACGAGCGATGAAGTCCATATAGTCACATACGTCTGGACTGCCGATGAATGACAAGCCGGCCCCCTGTCGCATGAACGGGACTACGCCTACAAGCTCACCGTCACGCTGCACCGAGAAGAGCATCAGGGCATCATCTCCGCCGAATGCACGCCACCATGCACTCTGCCACTCGGGGGTGAGAAAGACGTGGTTATTGGGACACTGCGGGAGAAGCTCTCGCCATTCCTGCTCCAGACCGGCGAAGCTTCCGCGAGCAATGGAGTAGTCCATCGCATGCCCAGTATAGCATCCTGCACATGCCATGCCAATCACTCCTTTTTGACACGGGGGCCATTTTGTCTTATAGCCCGTCTGTCGCCAAGTCCAGGTCGGGAGGTTGCATGAACTGGCACTACGACGGAGAAATCCAGATACGGAAGCTCGCCACCAAACCCTTCGACACCAACTGTTATGTTGTCGCCTGTCCGCGAAGCGGAGAGGCTGTCATCATCGACACGCCGGCCGAGTCTGCGAAGATACTGGCCCAGGCGAAAGGCCTGAGGATAACCCACATACTGATCACCCACACTCATCTCGACCACCTCGGCGCCTTCGACGACGTGCGAGACAGGCTCAAGGCGCCGGTGGCCATTCACCCATCGGAGGCAAATGCTCTGTCGTCACCTCCGGACCTGACGCTCGAGGATGGAGACGTGGTTGCCTTCGGCACGGTTCAACTGCGGGTGCTCCACACCCCGGGCAGCATCTGCCTTCTGTCGGGCAAGCACCTTTTTCCCGGGGACACTCTCTTCCCGGGAGGCCCCGGCAAGACGGGCAACCCCGCAGCCTTCGAGCAGATACTGAGCTCGATTACGGACAAGCTGTTCGTTCTTCCAGACGAGACGCTGGTCTACCCCGGGCATGGTGACGACACGGTCATCGGCAAGGAGAAGCAGGCGTATGCCATGTTCTCCGGCCGCCCCCGGCAGCCAGGTCTCTGCGGCGACGTGCTCTGGCTCTCTTCCTGAGCCAGACAAACGCAGCAGTCCGGAGAGTTGACGCTGCTGAGAAGACACCCGGGCTTCACTCAGACCCCAAACCCGCTGCCACCACCCCCGGTCCTGAGGGACTCGGCAATCTCCATCCCCCTCTTCAGAGCGGTCTGGTTCGCATGGAGTCCACCGGCGGGTGATAGCTTCCGCAAGGCCTGACTCAGAGCCCGGCGTGACACCATCTTCGTCCTCTCTGCTACCAGGCCGAGTGCCACAATGTTCGCGCTGAGCGAGCTGCCCGTGGCCTCCTCCGATAGCTTCGACAACGGCACCGCAGTGACCAAAGGGAAGCCGCCGAGCGCCCTCCGCACGTGAGAGGTGTCCACCACGACGAGACCGTGCTCCGGCAGGTGCTGGTGGCACTCCTCGAAGGCCTCCTCACTGAAGATGACGAGTACGTCCGGCTGAAGCACTTTGGGGTAGTCTATCTCATCAGTGCTTATGATGACGTCGGCCTGGCTCGGCCCACCCCGCTTCTGAGCGCCGAAGAAATGATTGATAACAGCGTTGTTCCCGTCCTCGATGGCCGCTTCGGCAAGCACGGTGCCGGCCAGCCCCAGGCCCTGCCCTCCCTGCCCCACCAGCCGCACTTCCCAGCGCTTGTTCTTCAAGCTCTCGCTCTCTTCCTTGCGCTGGCGATGAGCTTCTGGTAAGTCTCCACGTAGCCCGGCAGTTCGCGGTCCACCAGCACTCCACGAGGTATCTTCCCTGGCGCAGCCCTGTCACCGACGGGGGTAGTATTGTCACGAAACCATTTCAACATCTCTACCGCATCGCCCGCCTGGTTCAGCTCCCCGTAGGAGACCGGACACTGCGTCAGCACCTCAATGACCGAGAACCCCCGTTTCTCGATGCCCCTCGCAATGAGCCTGTCAAGCTCCATGGCATGGTAGGTGGTGCTTCTGGCCACGAAGGACGCTCCAGCAGCTTCAGCCATCCTCGCAATATCGAAGGCCTGCTCTATCTGGCCGAAGGGTGCGGTCAGGCCCCGTTCGCCCGTTGGCGTCGTCGGGGATACCTGCCCACCGGTCATGCCGTATATGCGGTTGTTGACCACTATCGCCGTAAGCTCCACGTTGCGCCTGGCAGCATGTATGAAATGGTTGCCCCCTATCGCCAGCGCATCTCCGTCCCCCATCACGACGATTATCTCCATGTCTGGTCGCGCCAGCTTCAACCCGGTGGCGAAGGCCAGCGCACGCCCATGGGTAGTGTGCATCGTGTTGAAATCCACGTACACCGGCATCCGCCCGGTGCAGCCGATTCCCGAGAGAAGCGCCACCTCGTCCTTGGACAGGTTGAGCGCCTGCACCGCCCTGATAATGGCACCGAGAACAGTGCCAATCCCGCAGCCAGGACACCATACGCTGGGGAACCTCTTGTGCGTCCTGAGATAGTCGTGCTCCGGTATGGCCGCTTTCTTCTTCACTCCAGCGCCTCCAGTAGCTGCGACGGCGATATCATCTCACCGTCGGTGCGGTTCACCCCGACGACCTGCGCCTCCCCCTTGACTGCGCGCTCCACCTCCCCCAGCATCTGCCCACGGTTCATCTCAGCCACAATCAACCGCCTGACCGAACGCCCGATGGACGCCATAGCCGCATAGTGAAACGGCCACAAGGTGACAAGCCGCACCAGGCCAACAGCCTTACCTTGCTGTCGGGCTTCTTTCATCGCATGCCGCGCCCCTCTGGCTGTCGATCCGTAGGCAACGATGGCCGCCTCAGCGTCATCCATTTCCTCCATCTCGATTCGTGCTATTCGCTCCACGTTGTTGTCAATCTTGCGGAACAGCCTGTCCTGCCAGTCGTCGATTTCATCCTTGCGTCCGGTGGGGAAACCGGCCTTATCATGGTACAGACCTGTCACATGATACCTGTAGCCATGGCCAAACGAAATGAGTGGCGGTACATCGCCTGCTTCGTTGTCAAACGGGAAATACCATTCGGGAGGGACCTCAGGATGATGACGCTGCTGCACCTGCACTTGGGGCAATGGCAGCTCGACCCTTTCTGACATGCGGCCGAGCACCTCGTCGGTTAGCAGGATAACGGGCGTGCGGTACTCCTCGGAAAGGTTGAACGCATGTATGGTGAGCTCGTAGGCCTCCCTCACGTAACTTGGCGATAGTACGATGATGGGGTGATCGCCGTGGGTGCCCCATCGAGCTTGCATTACGTCGCCCTGCGCCGGCGCTCCCGGCATGCCAGTGCTCGGCCCGGCGCGTTGCACGTCGATGATGACGCACGGTATCTCGACGGCGGCAGCGTAACCTATACTCTCCTGCATCAGGGAGAAACCCGGCCCGCTGGTGGCCGTCGCCGCCTTGAGTCTGCCGAAGGACGCACCGATGACCGCGGACAGACTGGCGATCTCGTCCTCCATTTGAATGAACACGCCGCCACGGCGTGGCAGCGCCCGGGAGAGGACTGTGGCGATCTCGTTTGCCGGCGTTATTGGATAGGCAGCGAAGAAGCCGAGGCCCGCGGCGAGGGCGCCCTCGGCGATGGCCACGTTCCCCTGCATCAGTCGGGCCTTCGGCTGCCCGTGGCGCGGCACAAGAGGGTCACTCATCACATCTCAAGTCTGTTTCTTCGTTTTCGCTCGCGACCTGGCAGGCCTGCGTCGTGCCGGCACAGTGACGGCGAAATCGGGGCACAGAACCTCGCACAGACCACACGAATTGCACTGGCTGGATGCTGATAACTGAGGATAGCCCGCCTCATCGGTCGTCAGTGCCTTTCTGGGACAGAAGGCGACACATATGCCGCACCGCTTGCACCAGTCGTGGTACAGGACAACCTTGTCGGGTTCTTCATCCAGCAAGGCTGAACGTGCTTTCCGCGCACGTCCGTTGCCTCTATGCACAGCCATGCCGCCTGCCTCACGCGACGATTACCCAATTATGGTAACACACACCGATTCCCCCACGAAAGAGGCCAAGCCCGGCTGAACACTCGTTGCGGCTCCGCAGCTTCAGGTGATAGACTACGCAGTGGCGCGAGTCAGGCCACCCTGTACGCCTCACTGAGCAGCCACCGGGTCGCGAATCGGCGATCTGATTCGGGCCGCCCGCGTGTTTGGAAAGGAGTATGCGAATGAACGTAATGGAAGTCATGAAGACCCGCCGCAGCGTCCGGAAGTTCAAGGCCGACCCGGTCGGCGACGACGCCCTCAACACCGTGCTTGACGCCGCCCGTTGGGCACCCTCATGGGCGAACACCCAGTGCTGCCGGCTCGTGGTGGTGAAAGACCCTGAGAACAAGGCAAAACTAGCTGACGCGCTAACCCCGACCAATCCTGCCGCAAACGCAGTCCGCACCGCACCCGTGGTCATCGTGGCCTGCGCCGTGCTGGGCAGGTCCGGCTTCAAGAGAGGCGAGGTCATGACCAGCAAGGGGGACTGGTTTATGTTCGACGTGGCGCTCGCCATGCAGAACCTGACGCTGGCAGCCTGGGAGCTCGGCCTGGGCACGGTGCATGTCGGGCTATTCGACGCGAAGAAGGTCGAAGAGGCGCTCCAGGTCCCAGACGGAGTCACCGTGGTGTCAATGACTCCGCTTGGCTACCCGGATGAGGAACCCAAGGCACCAGCCCGGAAGGAGCTGAGCGAGATAGTCTTTCGTGAGAGGTACGGTCAGGCGTAGCATCACGCCGAGACGGTTCCATGCCCCACACCCGCATATCACGTCAAGCCAGGACAGTCACTGACATGTTCTCTGACCCAGGTCCATACCACGGCATCCGTCGACAACTGCATAGGCATTGAGGAGGAAACACAATGTCCTACGTGGAGTACGAGAAGAAGGGCACATCGTCTACATCACCCTCAACCGCCCCGAGCGCATGAACGCCCTGGGCGCCGAGATGTCGCAGCTACTGCAGCAGGCTGAAGCCGACTTCGAGAATGACGACGACGCTCGCGTGGCTATCATCACCGGGGCTGGCGACCGGGCCTTCTCCGCGGGATTCGATCTCAAAGAAGGGGCCGAGCGTGGCCGCGAGGGAGAGCGTAGACGTCCCGGGGACCGGCCTCCACCCACGGAGCACACCAAGCCAACCATCGCCGCAGTAAACGGCCTGGCATACGGTGGTGGATTTGAACTGGCGCAGCGCTGCGATATCCGCATTTGTTCGGAAAACGCCAGGTTCGCCATGCCGGAGGTCAAGCGTGGCGTGTCGCCCGTGCCGGGGCTGTTCCTGCTTCCCCGGCTCATAGGGCCAACCCACGCCCTGTGGATGATGCTCAGCGGGGAACCGATAAGCGCCGAAGAGGCCCTGCGCCTCGGCCTTGTAGTCAAAGTGGTCCCGCTCCCCCAACTCATCCCGACCGCCACTCAGATGGCTGAGACCATTTGCGAGAACGGTCCCATCGCAGTGCGGGCCATCAAGCACGTCGTCAAGATTGGAGCGGAGCTGCCGCTGGACTATGCGTGGCGCCTCGCCGGGGCGTCGATAAACGAGGTCTGGGGCTCGGAGGACGCCCAGGAGGGAATGAGGGCCTTCGCCGAGAAGAGAAAGCCGGAGTGGAAGATGCGCTAGCTCACCATGACTCGCGACGAGGCGCTCGCCTTGCCGAATGAGGCAGCATCGCGACCCACTCCAACAGGCACGAAGGAGGGTTGACCATGCCGTACGTAACGTACGAGAGGGATGGCCATATCGCTATTGTCACACTCAACCGCCCTGAGCGCCTCAATGCCCTGGGCCGCGAGTTGATGCTGGAGTTGCGCGAGGCGGAGAACCGGTTCGCCCCCGACGATGAGGCCTGGATTGCCATATTCACCGGGGCTGGCCCCCGCGCCTTCTGTGCCGGGCTCGACCTCAAGGAGACCGCCGAGCAGGGTCGCGAGGGACCTGTCCTTCTGCCAGGGAAGGCGACGGGGCCTGCCGAGACCGACAAGCCGACCATCGCGGCGGTGAACGGTATCTGCTACGGTGACGGTTTCGAGCTCGTCCGCCGATGCGACGTCCGCATCTGCTCCGAGAACGCCTCCTTTGCCATGGCCGAGGTGAGAGCGGGCCGTGTGCCGGTCACGGGCCTCTTCACACTGCCCCGCCTCGTCGGTCAGAGCAACGCCATGTGGCTGATCCTCAGCAGCGAGCCGATCGATGCGGCCGAGGCGTACCGAATCGGCCTGGTCACCAGGGTGGTCCCGCTCGCCGACCTCATGCCGACAGCCATCGCCATGGCTCACACCATATGCGGAAATGCCCCCCTCGGGGTCAGGGCGGCGAAGCGAATTGTCAGGCTTGGTGGTGAGGTGCCGATGGACTACGGCCGTCGGCTAGCCGCCTCCCTGATAGACTCGGTGTGGGGGTCCGAGGACGCCCGGGAAGCCGCGGCCGCCTTTGTCGAGAAACGAAGGCCGCAGTGGAGAATGCGCTAGGGGCTGCTGCCCTCATACACTGGCCCGCGCAGCGCCGCACCGCGCTTCGCCTCAACGGCAGGTCAGGCCCGCTACTTCCTGACAATGCCGCCGACGCCTACTTCAGGCGGCCCTCCACGACACCCCAGTTGATGTTCTTGAAGAAGGCGTCGATGTAGTCTGCCCTCTTGAGGCCGTAGTCAGTGATGAATGCGTGCTCGAATACGTCCATGACGAGGATCGGCATGCACCCTGCCGGATGACCTGTCTCGTGCTCGTTGATCCACTGGTCAAACAGGCGCTCGCTAACGTTGTCCTGATAGAGAATCGTCCAGCCAATGCCCCGCATCGTTCCGGTGCCTTTGAAGTCACGCTCCCAGTCCTCATAGCCGCCGAAGTCCTCGGACATCCTCTTCGCCAGCTTGCCCGACCTGTCGAGAGCCCCCTTGCCACCCAGGTTCTCGAAGTAGTATTCGTGGAGGCGCATCCCGTTGAACTCGAAGCCGAGCCTTCTCTTCAATTCGGCGTATTCCGGCGTGCCGACCTTCCCATCCTTCAGCATCGCCGCCAGCGAGTCCATCAACTTGTTGGTGTTGGTCACGTAGCCCTGATAAAGCGTGAAGTGGTTTCTGAGCAGGGTCTCACTGAACCCCTCCATCCCGACTAGGTTGCCGTAGTCCTTTGCCGCATACGCCATGTTCCCCTCCTTCTCTCGCTTGATAACATCGTGGCACGCAGACGCTTGCCATTCAAAAGTGGCCGACCACGTTTGCCGCATTGGCCGTCTGTGCTCACGGGGTCCGAAGCCAGCAAGGTGTGGGCTGCCATCTTATGGACGCTGGCGCAGGGTTGTCAATACCCCGAATTGCCTCATAGTAAATGTTACCGGGTGGGGTATCGTTGCCTCAAAAAGGGCGTTACCCAATGAGAGGCATGAGTAGAGGCAGCTTGACAGAGTATACCGAGGTGATGAAGGAGAGGTACGAGAGGGCCAACCGCAACGGGAAAGGGGTGATACTGGACGAGTTCACTCAGGTGACGGGTTATCACCGGAAGGCAGTCATCC